>CAKSJF010000082.1 GCA_934462945.1 uncultured Clostridia bacterium
TCGGGACAATGATACTTCTGCCCAGCCACAGTCCGAGCGTTAAAAGCGTCGCAGGCAATGGGGGCAGCTCGGTCGGATGGCGGAGAGGTGAAATTCCTATGGCGTGTTCTTGCAAAACACCGTCTGAAATTGCTTCAAAACAAAGAAAATAAGTTGTACCCGTCTTTCGGGACGGGTACGGCTTAACTTTGATATTAGAAATTAAAGCATTTTATAAGTGCTTTAATTTGTGGTATTAAAGAAAATTATTACATAAAGAATAATTATTGATTTCAAATCATAGTATTAAACAAACCAAAAAGAGGAGGGATTACTTTGAATACAAAATCAAATACGGACAACATCTCTCGTCTTGCACATTTGCTTAATCAAAAGTATATGAACATAATTCTTCATCAAAATAAAAAAATACCTACATATATGTACGAGCAGGTTAATGAACAGCTATCAAAAAAAATTGACGAGCTTGAAAAGACCTGCTACACTTGTATATAGAAAGTGGGTGTCATTTATGGATTTATTAAAAGCAAGACGGCTTTTGGATACGGGTAAAAGTATTTTTGATATTGAGCTTCGGGTGGTTTATTATGCAAGAGTATCTACCGACAGAGATGAGCAGTTAAATTCTCTTGAAAATCAGACAGGCTATTATGAAAATCTTATTAAAACAAACAAGAATTGGACTTTTTCAGGCGGGTATATTGATGAAGGAATCAGCGGCACAAGCGTAAATAAGCGTGAAGAATTTTTGAGAATGATTGATGATGGTATGGAAGAAAAATTTGACCTAATCATTACAAAAGAAATCAGCCGATTTTCACGCTCTACGCTTGACAGTATAAAATATACGCAAGACTTGCTGAGCCACGGTGTAGGTGTGTTTTTTCAATCGGATAATATTAACACATTGTATTCCGATTCGGAGCTTCGTTTAACAATTATGGCTTCTCTCGCACAGGATGAAATGAGAAGATTATCAGAGAGAGTAAAATTCGGAATGAGGCAAGCCTATGAGAACGGAAAAGTTTTGGGAACCAATAATTTGTATGGTTATAAAAAGCAAGATTGTAAACTCATTGTGGACGAAGAAACAGCACCGTTTATAAGAGATTTGTTTTCATTATACGCTTCGGGAAAATACGGATTTCGCACAATAACAAGAAAATTAACTGAAATGGGATACAGAAATCAGCAAGGGAAAGAATTAAATCCGGGAACATTAAAACAGATATTGATAAACCCGAAATACAAAGGGTATTATCACGGCAGACTTACCGAAAGCAATAATTATCGAGATAAAAAAAGTATAAAGTTACCGGAATCAGATCATTTGCTTTACAAAGATGAGGATATTCCTGCAATCGTCAGTGAGGAACTGTGGGAACGTGCAAATAGTATTTTGAAGGAACGAGAAATTAAATACAAGAAAAAAAGCAGCGGAACACAAAGTCGGTTCCCGTACAGCGGTAAAATCAAATGTGAGGAACACGGCACATTTTATTATCGAAAGATGTGGAAAGACAGAAAAGTACCGCAGGAAGGTTGGTGCTGCAAGGTTTACCTCGCCAAAGGCAGAAAGGAATGTAAATCGCCGCATTTATACACTCGTGATTTAGATGCTATCCTCGCTAAAATCGGCGAGGATATTCTTGAAAATAAGGAAAAGTATCAGTCTGACATAGACGAGCTTCTCTCAATGTATGCACAAACAACTCCGACAAGGGTTGACTTTGCCGGTGATATAAAAAAGCTATCCTCAGATATGGCAAAAATCGGAGCAAAGAAAGATAAAATTCTTGAGCTTTATACTGATGATGACATCTCAAAAGAGGAGTATCTTGAAACAAAAAACAAACTAAATTCCGAGCTTGAAAAAATATCACAAAAAATTGAAACGTTAAAAAAAGAGCAAGCAGATTCAAATGAGCAGACCGCACTTTTACAAACGGTGCAAAAGGAGTTAAACGACATACAAAAAAGCAAACAATCCGCATTGGAGGTTGCTCAAAATATGTTAAAGGAAATCACCGTACTTCGGGAAAGCACCGAGAAATGTGTTAAAATACGCATAGATATGAAGTTCCCGAAGACTGAACAGGTAAGCATAATTAAGCCCTTCATTTTGTATAGTGATACAGAAGTTAGTCCGATTGTGGGGACAGAGAAGCAGTCGGAGGAATTAGTGCAATACCTGATGGAGGAATTTGAAACAGATCCCTCGAAGATCTGGGAATCCAACATTTTTGGAAAATCGTTGTACGAATTGGTGAACGAAGGACTGCACAACAAGCTATCCCGCATGCCGGACGATGCGCGCTTTAAATTACAGGAGACACTCCAGCGGATTATTAACGAGGGAAGCGGTGGGCTAATTTGTATCATTCTGTAAAAAGGCTTCTTCTTCCCCTTGCCGCCGCACTCTGTATCTCCGGCTGTTCGGGCGGAAATGTGCGGATGCATGTGCAGGAGACAGCTTACGAAACCGACAATGTGCTCGTTAGCATAGAATGTCCGCAGTTTTCTATTCCGCACGGTCAGGCATACGAGGATGAAATCAACCAGCAGTGCATTGACGAGATGGATTCCTGCCTGCGGGAATTTGAAAAAATCAGTCAAACCCAGCATCCGGAGCAGGAAAAATGTCAGCTCCGGACGCAGGCACGGCTGACCTATGGAAACAACGGCTTATTAAGCTTTTATACCGAACGATATGTCTTTACCGAGGGCGTACACGGAAGCAAAACAAGATCTGCCAGGACATTCGACCTGAACCAAAAAAAGCAGCTGACACTTGCAGATTTATTTGCAAATGAAAGCTACCGTACGCTTTTAAATCAGTTAGTGGCTGAAATTCTGCGCAAGAATCCGGAGGACTACCACGATCTTTGGGAAAATCCGGTGATCGGGAATCTGCACGAAACCTGCTTTTACCTTTCGGAAAAAGGTTTGGTACTCTATTTTCCTCCCTATGAGTTATCCTATTATGCACGCGGTTTCGTAGAATTCACGATTCCCTATTCATCCATTGCATCCTATCTTAAACCAGATTATCGAATCCTATTCGATTAAAAAATGCGCGGAAATCCGCGCATTTTTTAATCGAGTGTTTCCATCCATTCCAAACAATCCAATCCATGTGCAAAAAAGCTTTGCAGGGTTGGATTTGCGGTATAGTTAATTTCAAGCGTCAGTGCTTCGTTATCTGCACACGCTTTTAAAACCGGAATTTGTTCCTCCCATTTGATTGTCCCTTGTGTGGGCAGATAATGCTGGTCGTCCGTTCCGTCGTTATTATGTACATGCGTGATCTTGAGTCTCTTTCCCACGGTTTGGAGTGCTTTTTTCTGATCATTTCCCATCAGGTTTGCATGTCCGAAATCCCAGCAGATTCCGACATTCGGAGAGGAAAAATGATCGTGAAGAACGCAGAGATCCTCATAATCCGAGGAAAAGAACCGCATCTTCACCAGTCCCGGAAAGATCGGCAGATTTTCAAGCGCAATTCCTGCATTGACCCTTTGCGCCTCCTCCACCATCGGCTCTAATGCTGTGATGGCATATTCCATCGACCGCCGCGGACTGAAATTATCCGAAACGGCAGAACGCGGATGATAGGCAACCCAAAACGCACCCAGATCTGCTGTTGCCTTTAAGCAGCGCAGCATTGCCCGATCCATTTCCTCATCGATAATTTCCGCAGAAATCCGCAGATCATAATACGGAAAATGCGTCTGCACACATTCCAGCTGATATTTGGAAAGCAGCTTTGAAACTCTTAAAATTTCCTTTTCCCAGCCATCCTGATGAAAACATTTGCTTGACCCGAACCCCATAGAGACATAGCGAAAGCCAGCCGCCGCGGCGCTCTTTAGCGCATATTCAAGGTTTTCATCATGCTGAATCTGTACTGCATGTTTCATTTTAAAATTCCTCCAATAAAATTTCTGCACATCTAACCTCATGAGAAAGCGGCAGCGTTACGCCCTCCTCCGAAAGCTCTGCACTGGAAATTTTGAAATTGTCTGCACAGTATTGCTTTTGCTTTGAAAGCTTCGGATAAACCGTCAGTTCCTGCTGATGGCAATTGGTTTCAAAGACCTGGAGCAGGATTTTGGTTTCCTCCGGATCGGTGTATTGCAGAACAGTCAGCGTATCATTTGCAATCAGAATCCGGCAGGTGCAGTTCAGATAAAACGGACGCAGGCGCTTAAAACGGTCAATGATATTCTTTAACTGCTCCTGTTCCTCCTCCGAAAGCGTTGCCAGATTACAGGTCATGCCCAACGGTCCTCCGGAAAGGAAGCCCTGCATATATGCCATATCTACACTCTCAACAATTTTCCAGGTCGGTCCGCAAACTGTCAGAAGCCGGCGGTCGCTTTGGGCATATACCCGGATAAAATCGCTGATCCCATTCACTGCACCCCAGCGTTCCAGACGGTTCGGCGGCAGACGCAGCATGGTTTCCCGGTAAATCTTCATACCGTAGTATGGGTTCTGATTATCGCTAAACCAGGTGCTGTCCATGGTTCTGCAATGCTCTAAATCCATCCGGAATCCGCCGGACGCACAGTTCTCCAGATAAATCTCCGGGAAAGCCTGGCGGATTTCCTGCAAGAATTTTCTGTGTCCCTCATGATAACGGTAATATGCCGTGCCGCGCTTATCGTAAGGGCAATTGGCATTAAAGTCAAACTTGATAAAGGAAACGTCATATTGTTTCACCAAGCCAAGAACAATCTCTAAAATATATGCCCTTGCCTCCGGGTTTGCATAGTCTACAAAATAATCGTTCTGGTGTTTGAAATAATAGTCCGGATGTGCTAAAACTCCGTCCGTTCCGCCCAGTGCGCGCTCTGCCTCAATCCAAAGTCCAAACTTCATGCCCAGACTCCGGACAAGATCTGCAAATTCGCGCAGTCTGCCGCAGAATGCTCCGGTCTGATTTTCTTTCCATTCTCCGATCGCATCCGACCATGCCTTGCCGTCGCCAAACCATCCGGCATCCACCACAAAATACTCAAACCCGAGCCGTGCGGCAATTTTCGCCTGATCTGCAAACAGATCAAAGCTGACCTCATCAAAGTTTAAAAACCAGCTGTTGTAAATTACCGGCAGCTGTTTTTTCGGATAGGTCATATTCCAATACTGGTGCAGCTTGGTGCATCCCATATCTGTTTTGGAATCGAAATCAAAGAAGATGATTTCCGGAAGTGTGACCGTTTCGCCCGGTGCAACCGAAAGCGCAAGCCGTTCGTCCAGAATGCCTGCTTCCACCACAACCACATGATCGGTCATCGTAGATGCCGCTTTTTTTGCACTCATTTTCCAGGATGCATTTGCAATCAGATGGAATGCCACACCGCGCCCGGTGTTTTCATCCCACAAGCCCAGCATCGGCGTTCCCTCCTGCGCCGTCCGCACGCCCGCATTTTCCACCGAAATGGAGGTTTTTAAGGTCTGCCATGCGCCCTGGCTTTCGTTACACCAGTTAGAAAACTGTGTGTACACCTGTGCATTGTCCGTTACAAAGGAAAACCGCGCATAATACCGGTTCAACACGATCGGCTCGTCAGAAAGGTTTGTGAAGAAGTCCCGGCGCACATACACACCGTTTTGCTTTTCAAGCTGCATTTCTGCACGGAAATCAGACGTTTCTGCAATGACAGAATTGCCCTCTTTCCGGATATTCTCCCCCTCGCTTCCGTCTATCATGCCTTTGCTGCAAATCAAATCAAAGCAGCCTGCTTGATGGCAAAAGCCTGCTGATTCAAATAATTTCTCAATTTTCATAGTCTTGCTCCCTCCGCATAGATTTCCCTTTCATTATAACGGAATCCCTCTAAAAAGAAAAGGCTTTTTTGTACGCAAAAACTGCACTTTTGTCCTTTTTCATTGACAAATGTGCAGTTTTCTGATACAGTATTCTTATGGGAGGGAGTACACATGGATCTTTGTTTCTACGAGCAGCAGCTGCACAATATGTTAAACGATTTTTATGTGCTGACCGGAATTTCCACCAGCATTTACAATCTGGAACAGGAGGTTACCTATTGCACCGCCGATTTTCCGCAGTACTGTCAAACAGTGCGACAGTTTCAGCAATGCTTTAAGCTGAACGAGGACGCATGCCGGGAGGCTGCAAGGTGCGGTCATGCTGTTTCCTACTGCTGCCCTGCCGGTCTTTGCGAAACGGTTCTTCCGATCTTTTTCGGGCCTGTACTGGCAGGATATTTTGTATTCGGGCAATGCGTAGACCGTGAGGAAATTTATGCTGACCGGAATGTGATGGAGGAATTTTGCAGAAAACATCAATTAGATGTTCAGAAAATGGCTGAAAAACGTGCGCAGCTCCCGATATTAGATACGCAGAAACGAAACGCTATGATCCGGTTTGCAGACATTATGATCCATACCATGCTGGAGCATAACATGATCCTGCCGCGCGAGGACGACCGCCGCGCCGCCGTGATCCGTTATCTGGACGAAAACTATCAGAAACCGCTGACCGTTCAGGAGTTATGCCGCGTCTTTTTCATTTCGCGCTCTGATCTGTATAAGCTTTTTTCCAATGCCGGTCTGACACCGCATGAATATCTCGGAAAATTACGCATGGAAAAAGCGAAGCAGCTTTTAGAAACCACTTCGCTTTCTTTAACCGAAATTGCCGAACAAGTCGGAATCGGCAATTATAATTATTTCATCCGGGCATTCCGCAGAACCTACCAGACGTCACCCGGGAAATACCGCAGAGGACATTCCTTAGGAGAAGAATTTTCCGATATATCCCTGCACAAAGATAAATAACACAATCAGCGGCAGGATATAGGTAACATAAACGCGAATCCATTTCGGGAATTTCATGCCCTCTCCCTCGTTTGCTTCTGCCAGGAAGTTGTTCCAGCCCCAGCCATACCGACTCACGCAAAACAGGAGATACACTAAAGATCCCAGCGGCAGCAGGTTATTGCTGACGATAAAATCCTCTAAATCCATCAGATTCGATCCGGCGCCCAAAGGCTGGAATCCGCTCCAGACATTAAAGCCAAGCACGCACGGAATGGAAAGCACAATAATCAATACGATATTCACCAAAACGGCTTTCTTTCTCGGCCAGTTCCAGAGATCAATTGCATAGGAGATAATATTCTCGAACACCGCAATAATGGTAGACATTGCCGCAAAGGACATGAATACAAAGAAAAGCGCACCCCAGATTCTTCCGCCCGGCATTTCATTAAAGATATTCGGCAGTGTGACAAAGACCAGCTTCGGACCGCTGTCCGGGTTTACCCCAAATGCAAAGCATGCCGGGAAAATAATCAGACCGGACATTAAGGCAACAAAGGTGTCCAAAGCTAATATGCTGACCGATTCGCCCGTCAGAGAGCGATCCTTGGAAATATAGCTTCCGAAAATCGCCATTGATCCGATTCCGATACTAAGCGTGAAGAATGACTGCCCCATCGCTGCAAAAATGGTTTCAAACAGTCCGTTTTCTGTCATCTTTGAAAAATCCGGTTTTAAGTAAAATTCCAGTCCGGCAGACGCGCCCGGCAGGGTAACTGCCCGGATCACCAAAACAATCATCACCGCCAACAGGCTGGTCATCATGATTTTTGTGATCTTCTCTACTCCCTTTTGCAGTCCCATAGAGCAAATGCCAAAGCTTAATAACACCACAACGATCATCCAGAAGGTCATCTCGCCCGGATTCGCCGTCATATTTCCAAAGACCGCCTCAATCTCTCCGGCAGACGCCCCGGCAAACACGCCGCGCGCCATCTTGAAGAAGTACGCCAGCATCCAGCCGCCGATCGTGGTGTAAAACATCATCAGCATGTAATTTCCCAGCATGGCAAAGTAACCGTACCAATGCCATTTCGTTCCCTTCGGTTCTAACACCCGGAACGAGCTTGCCGCGCTTTTCTGGCTGGCACGTCCCACTGAAAACTCCATAACCATAATCGGCAGACCCAAAAGGATCAGGAAAAACAGATACACTAAAACAAATGCTGCGCCGCCGTAAACACCCGTGATATACGGAAACCGCCACACATTTCCCAAACCGATTGCACATCCGGCTGAAATCAGAATAAATCCCAGTCTGGATGAAAATTTTTCTCTCTCCTGCATATAATATGCTCCCCCTTTTTTCTTTCCGGAATGCAGAATAATTTCGTCTCAAGCACAAAATTCTCTGATTCCTGTATAATTTTTTGGTACATATGCTATATATTTTACCTTAAATCGCTTCATTTGTCAATCATTTTTTAAAAATAAAATGACAAACAAAAGGGGGCGGCATTTTAAATGTTCTGCCGTAAATAAATAGAGTCCAATAAACGCGTTCCGGCAGAAGTCTTAAAGATGTTTTCCCGGGCGCTTTCTATGGCAGAGGGCGCAAATCCGCTCTCATCCGCATTCACAAGAAAGTCTGCCTCCAGCAAAATCTGATAATCCGGTCCGTCTACATTGGTGTAGGTGTGATGATGGGCGGCAAGCCACGATATCCTCTCTATGTCCTGCCCGGATACCGGCAGCTCCGAGAAAAACTCCTGCACCAGCGGCGGACTTTCCAGCTCCTGATTTTTTCCGTTTGTGTTTCCGTATTTTTCTCTGCACAAAGGACAGGAAATATCGTGAACCACCGCGGCAAGTTCACGCGTTTTAAGAGTTTTGCCGTCAAGCCCCTCTTCTTCCCCGATTGTTTTCGCATACGCCCAGACTTTAAGGAAATGGTCAATATCGTGGATATTCCCTTTATAAAATTCAATCATTTTTTCAACAGCCAAAGCAACAGTCACAATTTAACCTCATAAAGCTATTCCCTTTTTGGGGATGAAAAATCCGCTCATATCACATTTTTCCAATTTAAGCAATTTAATTTTCTTATCAATCCCGCCGGCATAGCCCGTAAGACTTCCGTTCGTTCCGACAACGCGGTGACACGGAATAATTATCGAGATTTCGTTGTGTCCGACCGCTCCGCCGACCGCCTGTGCAGACATTTTTCCGTTCGGCTGCAATTTCCGGGCAAGGACTCCGTAAGTCACGGTCTTCCCGTAAGGGATTTCGGTCAAAAGTGCCCACACCGCTTTCTGAAAATCCGAACCTTCGGGATTAAGGGGCGGAGTAAAATCGGGTTCTTGCCCGGAAAAATAGATATCGAGCCACTTTTTTGTTTCAAGAAGAACGGGCGTTTCCTTTTCCTCGCAATTTTCGGGAAGAGTACGGGCAAAATATTTCTGACCGTCAAACCATAGACCGGTAAGCCCGTTGTCATCCGCAGCGATAAGAATTCCGCCGAGCGGCGACTTATAATGAAGAATATTCATATATTTTCTCCGAAAATCAACAATTTTTTAGTGAAGAGTGAAAAAGTAAAAATCGGCAGGTATCAAAAGATACTTGCCGATTTTTGGTGCACCATCAGGGATTCGAACCCGGGACCCACTGATTAAGAGTCAGTTGCTCTACCAACTGAGCTAATGGT
>CAKSJF010000083.1 GCA_934462945.1 uncultured Clostridia bacterium
CATCACTATTGTCAAAAGGTGTACTTTTTGACAACAACCCTCCCCAAGTCAAAAGTGATATAAACAAGCAAAAATTTTCGTCTTTTTATACAAAATTTTTCGGAAAGTGTTGCATTTTGGAGAAATATATGCTATAATTTTACAGTATAGAATGACTGTCAAAAGGTACACCTTTTGACAGTCATTCTTCTATCCGATATTCCCGCAGCCGGCGGTAAAATGTTGATTCGCTGATTTTGCACATTGCAAGGATGGTATTTAAGTCAATTTTCTTTTCCTCCCACTCTCTTACAAGCCATACAAATTCCGGCGGAAGTCCCTTTTCGGGTCTACCGAAACGGACGCCCTTTGCTTTTGCGGCGGCTATGCCTTGCAGCTGTCTTTTTCGGATATTTTCTCTTTCATTCTGTGCCACGAAAGACAGGATTTGAAGCACCAAATCGGCAATAAATGTTCCCATCAAATCTTTTCCCTGCCTGGTATCTAAAAGCGGCATATCAATCACGCATAGATCTACGCCGATTTCCTTGGTCAGCACCCGCCATTGGTTTTGAATTTCTTCATAGTTGCGTCCCAAGCGGTCAATCGAGAGGATATAGAGTAAATCTCCGCTTTTCAGCTCTTTTATCAGTTTTTTATATGCAGGTCGGTTAAAATCTTTTCCCGACAGTTTGTCGATATATATATTTTTTTCTGCGATATTTTGTTTGTGAAGTGCAAGCATTTGGCGGTCTTCGTTTTGATCTGTGCTTGACACCCTGACATATCCATATATTTTCATAACAATTCCTCCAAAAAAAAAGCTGCCTTTCTATGAAAGACAACCTTTTTTCGTAACCTTATTAAATTCTGATATCATAAAATTAAGGAGCTGCAAAATTTCTCTTGCAGCTCCCTTTGTCTTTTGTAAAGAAGAGAATTACTCCTCTTCAGCTAATTTAACGAGTTTTTCGTATTTTGCCTTTGCGTCTTTTTCTGCTTTTGCAAACAGTTCCTTTGCGCGTTCCGGATTGGAGCGAGCCAGGGAGTTATAGCGAACCTCACCCATGATGAAGTCTTCATAGTTTGCAGCAGGCGCTTTGGAATCCAGCTGGAACGGATTCTTGCCCTCTAAGGTACGTCTCGGATCGTAACGGAACAGATGCCAGTAGCCAGCCTGAACCGCTTTCTTTTCCTCGGTCTGAGCAATGCTCATACCGCCCTTAATGCCGTGGTTGATACACGGAGCGTATGCGATAATGATGGACGGACCGTGATAGCTTTCAGCCTCCAGCATTGCCTTTAAGCACTGGTTATAGTCAGCGCCCTGTGCAATCTGTGCAACATAGATATAGCCATAGCTCATCGCAATTGCAGCCAGATCCTTTTTCTTCACATTCTTTCCGGCAGCTGCGAACTGTGCGATTGCACCGGTCGGAGTAGCCTTGGAGGACTGACCGCCTGTGTTGGAATATACCTCGGTATCAAATACCATAATATTGACATCTTCGCCCGACGCTAACACATGGTCAACACCGCCGAAGCCGATATCATATGCCCAGCCGTCACCGCCGAAGATCCAGACAGATTTCTTTGCAAGATATTCCTTATCTTCCAAAACGTCCTTTGCCTCTGCGGAATTGAGGTTGGCGATTGCCTTTAACAATTCATCCGTTGCAACACGGTTGGTTGTTCCGTCGTCCTTGGTTTCTAAGAACTTCTCAACAGCCGGCTTTACAGACGGCTCGTCTGCTGCAAGCTTTTCAAGCTTTGCAATATTCTTATTCCGGATTGCTTTCTGACCTAAGAACATACCGTATCCATATTCTGCGTTATCCTCAAAGAGGGAGTTTGCCCATGCCGGACCCTCGCCCTTTGCATTTGCACAATACGGAGTGGACGGAGAAGAACCGCCCCAAATGGAGGAACAGCCTGTTGCATTTGCAATATACATTCTGTCTCCAAAGAGCTGTGTGATCAGCTTTGCATACGGAGTCTCGCCGCAGCCTGCGCATGCGCCGGAGAATTCCAGATACGGCATCCGGAACTGACTTCCCTTAACCGTGCTGATTGCAAACTTGTCCAAAACAGCTTCCTTTGCCGGCAGTTTTACTGCATAATCAAAGGTTTTCTGCTCGTCTAACTGCTCGTCAAGCGGCGTCATGGTGAGCGCTTTCACACCCTTCATGCCCGGGCAGACATTCACACAGGAACCGCATCCGGTACAGTCGAGTACGGAAACTGCCATTGCATAATAATAGCCGTCTAACTGCTTCATATTCGTGTAAACAATACCCTCCGGCGCGTTGTTCTTTTCTTCTTCAGTCAGAACAACCGGACGGATACATCCATGCGGACAAACATAAGAACAGATACCGCACTGGATACAGGTTTCCGGATTCCACTTCGGAACATCGATTGCAATTCCGCGCTTTTCAAAAGCAGAAGAACCGAGCGGAACCTCGCCGTTTGCATACGGCTCAAACGCCGATACCGGCAGCTGCATGCCGCGGAACGAATTGATCGGTACTAAGATATTATTGACATAATCAATCAGCTTGCCGCTTCCCTCATGCTTAACGGAAAGATCCTCATCCTTGGCATTCTTCCAGCTTTCCGGAACGTCTACCTTGACAATTCTCTTTGCGCCTGCATCGATTGCGTCATGATTCATCTTAACAATTGCGTCACCCTTCTTCGAGTAGGATGCGGTTGCTGCGTCCTTCATATACTTGATTGCATCCTCTGCCGGGATGATCTTTGCCAATGTGAAGAATGCAGACTGTAAAACGGTGTTGATTCTGTTTCCAAGACCGATTTCCTTACCGATCTGCACACCGTCAATCGTATAGAACTGAATGTTATTTTCAGCAATATATCTCTTTACCTGACCCGGCAGATGCTCCTCAAGCTCGTCCTGATTCCAGGAGCAGTTTAAAAGGAATACGCCGCCCGGCTTAACATCCGAAACCATATCGTACTGATGGATATACGATGCCTTATGACAGGCAACAAAATCTGCCTTATTGATCAGATAGGTGGAAGTGATCTTTGCATGACCAAACCGCAGATGCGAAACGGTCAGACCGCCGGACTTCTTGGAATCATAATCAAAATATGCCTGTACATTCATATCGGTATGGTCACCGATAATCTTAACGGAGTTTTTGTTTGCGCCAACTGTTCCGTCTGCACCCAAGCCCCAGAATTTACAGCTTGTGATACCTGCCGGTGTGGTGTCCGGATTTTCTTTGATTTCAAGAGACAGCTGGGTCACATCATCATTGATACCGATGGTGAAACGCTTTTTCTCCTCATTTTTATAAACAGCGATAATCTGCGCCGGTGTGGTGTCCTTAGAACCCAAACCGTAGCGTCCGGTAAATACCGGGATATTCTGGAATTTAGAATCCTGCAATGCAGCAACAACATCCAGATAAAGCGGCTCGCCGACTGATCCGGATTCCTTTGTTCTGTCGAGAACAGTAATCTTCTTCACACTTGCCGGGATGGCGTCGATCAGATGCTTTGCAGAGAACGGACGGTACAGACGAACCTTAATCAGTCCGACCTTCTGACCGTTTGCATTTAAGTAATCAACTGTTTCAGAAATTGTGTCGCAGACAGAACCCATTGCAATAATGACCTGTTCTGCATCCTCTGCGCCGTAGTAATTAAACAGCTTATAATCTGTGCCGATTTCAGCATTCACCTTGTCCATATATTCCTGGGTAAGTGCCGGAATTGCCTCATAATATTTATTTGCTGCTTCCTTTGCCTGGAAGAATACGTCCGGATTCTGTGCAGTTCCGCGCTGTGCCGGATGCTCCGGATTCAGAGCGCCGCGGCGGAATGCGTTTAATGCGTCCCAGTCTACCATCTTGGAAAGCACGTCATAATCCCAGCATGCAACTTTCTGATACTCATGCGAGGTACGGAAACCGTCGAAGAAATGTAAGAACGGAACTCTGCCTTTAATGGTGGTCAGATGTGCAACAGCACCCAAATCCATTGCCTCCTGCGGATTGGAAGATGCCAGCATTGCAAAGCCTGTCTGACGGCATGCCATCACGTCCTGATGGTCTCCGAAAATGGAGAGTGCATGCGACGCTAAAGCTCTTGCTGAAACATTAAATACACAGGGGAGCAGCTCTCCTGCGATTTTATACATATTCGGAATCATAAGAAGTAAACCCTGAGATGCGGTATAAGTCGTGGTCAGCGCTCCGGCTGCCAGGGATCCGTGAACAGTACCGGACGCGCCCGCTTCGGACTGCATTTCCGTTACCTGAACCGTCTGACCGAAAATATTTTTCATGCCAGCGGTTGCCCACTTGTCTGTCACCTCTGCCATGGTAGAGGACGGTGTGATCGGATAAATGGCAGCAACGTCTGTAAACGCATAGGATGCGTATGCTGCGGCGTTATTGCCATCCATTGTTTTCATTTTTCTTGCCAATAAAATCTCCTCCTTATTGATGTGTTGTTTTGTTTAGATATATTTGTCAATCTATACACACAATTAATCATATCATTTTTTTTCAATAAAATCAAGTACCTTTCGTGAGTTTTTTCTCGTTTTTTTGTACAATTTTTACACTCATTTTTGCACAAAATGCTATTTTGTTATATATTGTGTTCGGAAATGCGCATTTTTTCTATATTTTTAAAAAAACTTACGCATATACTGTTTTTAGTTATTGCATGTCGGGAAAATTTATGATATACTATAAGATAGTAAACTATTGAAAAGAGGTAGGATTATGCAATCAAAATCCGATTTGGAACAGCAGGAAAAAAATCTGAAAAAGAAACTTCGTGATTTGGGCGGACTTTTGGAGGTTTTTCCGGATATCAAAGAAAACTATCAGGCACAGATCGACCATATAAAAACGCTCTTAAAGCAGATACCGGTATTGGAACAGTATCAGTCTGCAATCTTCGGCAAAGGCGCAAAGCTGAAAAAGGAGGCGTCCGCTGCAATTGAGGACGCTGAAAACAAGCTTTCAGAGCTTACAGCCGCAGCAGAGGAATTAGAAAAGAAGATCACACCGGCAGAAACCATTCCGCAAGCGAGAAAGGAAGAGCTTGCCGCGCTTGCTAAGGCTTGCAATCAGGCAGAAATGGAGAATCTCTCCTTTGAAGAAATGGCATACTGCCTGGTGATCACGCTAAGCGAGATCATGCAGCTCCAGCGTGCAGAGCAGAAAGATGAAATCTCGATCAAACGCTATACCGAGCAGCAGAAAAAACTGCAAAGAACAGTCGGCGAAACGCTCCGCACCTTAGATTCTGTTTATGTAGCATTCTCCCCTGCAACGCGCTGCCCCTATGTGGATGTGCGCGACCAGGAACAGCAGAGTGCGCTTTGGATTTTCTCAAAAGAAGAATATGCCCGGAACTGCAAGCTGCATTTTGCAAAGGAATATATTTTTACCGATGTGGTAGAAGTGAAAAAGGAAATGCTCCAGAATTTCGCAAAGAATCTTCCGCGCTGGGGCTTTAACACGCTGATTTTAAATAACGGCGTACACAATCTGGTATTTCCGCTTGCGGCATGGATTGGCACGGTCAACTACAGCTGCCCGGTCAACCCAATGCTCCACATGCGCAGACTGGACTTTTATCAGGCGCTGCTTGCCTTTAATAAAGTTCCCCAGACCAATCACACGCTTTATGAGCGGCACCACAATCCGCAGATTTTAAAGGCAAAGGAATCCATGATGCTCTTTGAACTTTCGCGTGCGCAGTATACGGTTGTGATGAAATCGGTGATGCAGAAAGACGCACAGGGAAAAGAAACTGAAATGACCGAAATCCCGACTGTGAAAAAGGACGATACACCGTTTCTTCTGATCTTTACCGATATGCTGGAATATTCTGCTTGGAAAGATTCCGCAGATTTTAAAACCGAGGACGGAAAAACCGTTGCAAAGGTACTTTCCTTTGAAAATCTCTGCAATATGGCAAACGCTACAAAAACCCAGCTTCTTCTCGACCGGAACGGCTGGTGCTTTGAAATGACCGAACAACACCGCACAGCAATTGCACAAATTGCAAAGCAGGTAGCAGAGCAAACAAAGAAACCAAAGGAATAAGGGAACAATCCCTCAGTCACTGCGTGACAGTTTCTCGCTGCGGCTCGGTCACAGCGCGGTTCGCTACCCTTTGCTCAAGGGAGCCGTATAGCTTGCGCAAACTACAAGTGCTCTGATATATATTGATGTCAACCAATCAAATAAAACTTTTGCACTTACCAATGGCTCCCTTGAGCAAAGGGAGCTGACGGCGCAAGCCGGCTGAGGGATTGTCTTCTGCAACATTTGAAATCTGGAAAGGAGGATGTGTTTTTTTGAAACGGTTTTTTTCAGAATCCATGGATCTTTTCAAAAAAATAAATGAGGATCAGGTGATGGTATATGCGGCGCAGTCGTCGTTTTATCTCATCATTTCCTCCATCCCCTTTGTGATGCTGCTGTTATCGGTTTCGCAGTATTTTCTGCCGATTTCCGAGTCAGCGGCATTTGGTGCGGTACGGGCAATTTTTCCGTCGGCAACACAGCCGTTTGTGGAGCTGATTCTATCGGAAATATTTTCAAAATCCGGCGCGTCCTTAGTATCGGTCACGGCGGTTTCCGCGCTTTGGTCGGCATCGCGCGGATTTGCGGCTGTGGAGCGCGGTGTGAAAAAGGTATACCGCCTGCCGCCGCACCGTTTTTTTGTGATCGATATGCTGATATCGCTTTTGTACACCTTAGCGCTCATTTGCGCACTGGTGTTAAGCCTGGCGGCATTAGTCTTCGGCGGAAGTATTCTAAGCATGTTAGAGGCGCATATTCCCCGCCTGATCCACACGCTGCACTGGATTCGCTATCCTGCAAACCTGTCGATTCTGATTCTCTTTTTTGCCATGATCTATCAGACGTTTTCCGGCAGAAAAATCAGATTCCGGCATCAGCTGCCCGGCGCGGTTTTTACCGCAATCGGCTGGGTTGTTTTTTCGTGGGCGTTCTCTATTTATATCGAACGCTTTGCAAACTATTCATATATTTACGGAAGCCTTGCGGCATTGGTACTGTTAATGCTCTGGCTTTACAGCTGTATGATTATTCTGCTCTGCGGCGCAGAGGTGAACATGCGGCTGCTGTTTTTTGAGACACAGAAGAAAGAAGGAAAATAAATGATCAGCTTTATTGGAAACGGAAATATGGGTCGTGCCATTTTAGGAGGAATCTTAAATGCCGGACTTTATCAGAAAAATGAAATTACGGTGGCAGACTGCAACCGGAACGGACTTTTAAAAACCGCCGAACAGTACGGCGTTGCCATCACAGAGAAAAATACCGAAGCGGCAAAAGCAGCGGACGTTTTAGTCCTTGCAGTCAAGCCGCAGATTCTCTATCAGGTCATTGAAGAAATCCGGGACGAGGTTTCGGAAAGCTGTCTGATCATCTCCATTGCAGCCGGGCAATCCGTTGAAAAGATTGAAAAAGCGTTCGGACATACAATTAAATTAGTCCGCGTCATGCCGAATACCCCGGCGCTGGTGGGCGAGGCGATGTCCGCGCTTTCTCCGAACAAGAACATTACAGACAGCGAGCTTTCCGCGGCAAAGGATATTTTTTGCGGTTTGGGAAAAGCTGAAATTGTGCCGGAGCATTTGATGGATGCGGTGACCGCTGTGTCCGGTTCGTCTCCCGCCTATGTCTTTATGCTGATTGAGGCTATGGCAGACGCAGCCGTAGCAGCCGGAATGCCAAGAGCGCAAAGCTACACCTTTGCAGCGCAGGCTGTTTTGGGTTCTGCAAAAATGGTTTTAGAGCTTGGAAAGCATCCGGGCGAATTAAAGGATATGGTCTGCTCCCCTGCCGGAACAACCATTGCGGCAGTCCAGGCATTAGAAAATGACGGTTTCCGTGCAGCCATCATGAACGCAATGGAGGCATGCGTAGAGCGCTCACAAACGTTATAATACAGGAAAAGAGGATATTATGGAGATTCAAAGCTATATTGACTGTCTGGATCAGGCAGGCTTAATTGTGAAAAAAAAGATTTCTGCACCGCATGAAATCAAAAATATTTCCTATAATTCAAAGGAAGTGACCCCGGGAACACTCTTTCTCTGCAAGGGTGCGCATTTTAAACCGGAATACCTGACCGGTGCAATTGCAGCCGGGGCATGCTGCTATCTTGCCGAGCAGGAATATGACGTTGCATGCGATTGTCTGATCGTTTCGGATATCCGCCGTGCGATGGGATATATTGCAAACCTGTTCCATCATAATGTTTGGAAAAAGCTGAATCTTGTCGGCATTACCGGAACAAAGGGAAAATCGACCACCACCTATTTTGTCCGCTATATTTTGGATGAATATCTAAAATCGCAGAAAAAGCCGCAGAGTGCGGTAATTTCTTCGATTGATACCTATGACGGAGTGGAGAATTTTGAATCGCATCTGACCACCCCCGAACCCTTTGATCTGCACCGCCATTTTCAGAACGCGGCGGACAGCGGAATTGAATATCTGACCATGGAGGTTTCCAGTCAGGCATTAAAATACGACCGCGTGTTCGGTGTGACCTTTGATGTCGGCTGTTTCTTAAATATCGGCGAGGATCATATCAGCGACATTGAGCATCCGAATTTTGAGGACTATTTCCATTCCAAGCTGCGGCTTTTCAAGCAGTCGAAAACGGCGTGTATCTGCCTGGATTCTCCCTATCGGAGCGAGGTGTTAGCGGCAGCAAAGGACTGCGAACGTGTGATCACATTCAGTTCGGAAGATTCTTCTGCTGATATTTATGCCTATGACATTAAAAAAGTAGAAAACGATACCACCTTTATGGTTCGCACCCCGGAGTTTACCAGGGAATTTACCCTGACCATCCCCGGTCTTTTCAACGTGCAGAACGCTCTGGCTGCAATTGCCATCTGCACCGCCCTGAAGATTCCGGAGCATGATATGTATGTCGGGCTGATGAAAGCGCGTTCCTCCGGCAGAATGGAGATCTATTCCAATGCCGACAACAAGGCAATCGTCATTGTCGACTATGCGCACAACAAAATGAGCTTTGAAAACCTGTATCAGTCGGTATTAAAGGAATTTCCCGGCAGACGGATTTTCACCGTTTTTGGCTGCCCCGGTAAAAAAGCCTTTCAGCGGCGGCACGATCTTGGCGTGCTGTCCGGAAAATATTCTGAAAAGGTATTTTTAACCGAGGAGGACGCAGGCGAAGAACCGGTTCGGAAAATCTGTGAGGAAATTGCAGAGCATGTCGCATCAGTCGGCGGTCAGTATGAAATTGTGGAGGATCGCGGTGAGGCGATTAAAAAAGCGATTTTCTCTGCCGACACCAAAAGCGTGATCTTGGTAACCGGAAAGGGAAACGAAACGCGCCAGAAACGCGGAACAGAATATATCCCCGTTCCGTCTGACGTAGAATATAC
>CAKSJF010000084.1 GCA_934462945.1 uncultured Clostridia bacterium
AGCATATGCATCTCGTAAAATCCTGTGTGGAAAAGGCGAAAAGCGAGCATATGCTTGCATGGCTCTATGATGAGGATCGCTGGCCCTCCGGTTCTGCCGGCGGCTATGTAACAAAAGATCGGCGGTACGCGGAGAAATATGTCCTGTTTACACCAAACCGGGTTGAAAATACGCTCACAAAGGAAGAAGCATACCCAATCGGCGCGACCTATTTTCTTGCTGCATACGACATCACCCTCACACCGGACGGCGCATTGCAGGAATACAAGAGAATTTCTGAGGACGCGTGCGCCGCAGGTGAAAAATGGTATGCCTATGTCATAACAACCGATCCCTGCGGCTGGTTCAATAACGAGTCCTATGCCGACACGCTCAGCAAGGAGGCAATTGACAAATTTATTGAAATCACCTACGAAACCTACAACCGGAACGTTTCGGACGATTTTGGAGAGGCAATCCCGGCAATGTTTACAGATGAGCCGCAGTTTTTCACCAAAAGCGTTTTAGCCTATGCTAAGGAGAAAAAAGATATCACGCTCCCCTGGACAAACGACTTTGACCTTTATTATAAAGACCATTGCGGTTTAGATCTTTTGGAACATTTTCCGGAGCTTGTGTGGGATTTGCAAAACGGACAGCCCTCCCCCATCCGTTACCATTACCACGATCTGATCTGCGAACGCTTCACAGAAGCCTTTGCCGACAACTGCGGCGCATGGTGCGAAAATCACGGCATCCACCTGACCGGACACATGATGGAAGAACCCACACTCCACTCCCAGACCTCGGCAATTGGCGAGGCAATGCGTGCATACCGTTCCTTTGGACTGCCTGGCATTGACATGCTCTGCAACCGCGTGGAACTTTCCACTGCAAAGCAGGCGCAGTCTGCAAGCCATCAGTTCGGACGTGAGGGCGTTTTGTCCGAGCTTTACGGAGTCACAAACTGGGATTTTGACTTCCGGGGACACAAATTCCAGGGTGACTGGCAAGCCGCACTCGGTGTCACCGTCCGCGTTCCGCACCTTTCCTGGGTATCTATGAAAGGCTCTGCAAAACGCGATTATCCTGCCTCAATTCATTATCAGTCGCCATGGTATCAGGAATATTCCTACATCGAAAATCACTATGCTCGGCTTGCAACCGCCATGACGCGCGGTCGTGCAGATGTCCGGGTGGGAGTGATTCATCCGATTGAAAGCTATTGGATCAGCTTTGGTCCGTCCGACGCAACCGAGCAGACACTCACACAGTTAGAGCAGAACTTTACGAATATCATTGAATGGCTGCTCTTTGGCACGATTGACTTTGACTTTATCAGTGAGTCACTGCTCCCGTCACAGTGCGGAGAAATTTCGGACACACTCCCGGTAGGTGAAATGAACTATTCCGTAATCCTTGTGCCGGGCTGTCTGACACTTCGCTCCTCCACGCTGAAAATCCTTAAGGAATTTCAGGAAAAAGGCGGCAGAGTAATCTTTATCGGCAGCTGTCCGCGCTATTTGGACGCACTTCCGGATGAAAGAATTGAAAGCTTGTACAACCAATGCGAAAAAACAGACTTTAACCAGGTTCAAATTCTGGAAAGCTTAAAGTCAGAGCGTTTTGTGGAAATCAAGAACGACGACGGGCATGCGTCCAACAATCTGATTTATCAGCTCCGCACCGATGGGGACACAAAATGGCTGATGATTGCACATGCGAAAAAGCCGGCAATCAACGACAACGTGAATCCGCAGCACACAAGAATCACGCTGTTTGGCGAGTATGAACCGATTCTTTATAACACGCTGACCGGCAGCATTGAAAAGATCAGCTACACGCAGGAGAACGGAAAAACCGTTCTGCATCACACATTCTATTCCGAGGACAGTCTGCTCCTAAAGCTGACCCCCTCGCACTCCACGCTGGAAATCCCAGCAGCAGAGGAGGTAAAAATCTCCGAAAGCCGAATTTTAAAACCGCTTTCCTACACGCTGGAGGAGGATAATGTGTACCTTTTAGATATGGCAGAATATTCAATGGACGGCGGTAAAAGCTTTGAACCCTTAGAGGAGCTTTCAAAAATTGACTTAAAAATCCGTAAGCAATACCACTATCCGTTAGCAGACGGAATTGACGTTCAGCCGTGGGTGATTCCGCCGGAGAAAATTGAGCATTACCCGGTTTTAAGATTTACAATCAAGAGCGAAATTCCGGCATCCTGCAAGCTTGCCTATGAGGAGGCAGAGGAGGTTACATTAAACGGAGAGCGCGTTCCGGTCAAGGCAGACGGGTTCTTTGTGGATCACGATATTCACACACTCACGCTTCCAAAGCTTTGTGCCGGCACAAACATTCTGGAAATCAAAGTGCCGATTGGAAAGCGCATCAGCATTGAAAACTTCTTCCTTACAGGAAAATTCGGTGTGCAGGTTCTCGGCTGTGAAAAACGGATTGTTCCGCTTTCGGACACCATCGGCTTTGGCGATATTACCGCGCAGGGACTCCCGTTCTACGGCGGCAATCTCCGGTATCATGCAAAGGTAACACTCCCGGAATGCAAACTCCGTGTCCGCGCAAACTACTATCGCGGCGCTATGATAAAAGTGCTTTTAGACGGCGAAGAAATCGGAAAGATCGCGTTTGATCCGTTTGCCACCGATCCGGTCTGCGTTTCTGCCGGAGAGCATGAGCTGACCCTGATTCACTACGGCAACCGCTATAACTCCTTTGGCGCACTGCACGACTGCGGCGACCAGCGCGACTGGTTCGGTCCGGAAATGTGGTATTCCGAGGGCGATCAGTGGTCGTATGAATATCAGCTGAAAAAAACCGGTATTTTAGCATCCCCGATTTTGGAATGCTATGAAAAATAGGTTGACGTTTTTCAAATAATATGATAAAATAATACCATAACAATATTGGGGTGTCAGAAAAGCATCATATTTCTTTTTTGACACCCTCTTATCATAAGGAGGAACGTTTTATGAAACCGTCTTATTGTCTGATTACCGGCGCATCCAGCGGTATCGGCACGCAATTTGCCTATCAGCACGCAGAGCTTGGCAACAACCTGATTCTGACCGGCAGAAACGAAACCCGGCTGGAATTTTTAAAATCACATCTTGAATCCCGATACAATATCAAAGTTGTTATCATTCCGCTCGATTTATCTGTCCCCGATTCAGCACAGACGCTTTATGACGAGGTGGAGCGTCTTGGTGTATCTGTTCCTTATTTAGTAAACAGCGCCGGCTTTGGAGAGCTTCAGGACTTTTTAGATACCGACTGGACGCGTCTCCAACAGATGATGCAGGTGAATATGTGTTGTCTTTCGCAGCTTTGCTATCTTTTTGGAAACAAAATGCGCAAAGCCGGCGGCGGACAAATCATCAATGTTGCGTCCTGCGCCGGATTTTCCGGAGGGCCGCATATGGCAATGTACTATGCCACGAAAAATTTTGTTTTGTCCTTATCAGAGGGACTCTCGCTGGAATTTCTGCCCTATCATGTTTCCGTCACCGCACTTTGCCCCGGACCGACAAAAACCGGCTTTGAGGAACATGCAAACATGGGAAAATCTGTGATGTTTTCTATGTTTCCGCCGGAGAACCCCGAAAAAACCGCACAGGCTGGCATGCATGCGGCTTTTCGCGGAAAACCGGCAGTTTACCACGGCTTTGTTTCCAAAATATTTAACATCATTTCCAGACTGCTCCCCCGGCGCACCGTCTGCAAAATCACGGCACGCGTAAATCAGAGAAAATGAAAAATAGGTATTGTCAGCGGGGGAAAAATATAGTATAATAATCTTATCAAACACTAAAGGATATGATATTATGCAGGAAATTACCGCAGCTTTTAAACAGCTTGCCATCATCGGCGATCCGGTGGAACATAGCTTTTCCCCCCAGCTGCACAACTACTTAGCCGAGAAAATGCAGCTGCCTTATGTCTATACGGCATGGCATGTGACGCCGGAGCATCTGGATGACGCGATCCGCGGAGTCCGTGCGTTTGGAATTGCCGGGATCAATGTGACCGCACCGCATAAATTTAAGGTGATGCAGTATTTAGATGAAATTGATCCGCGTGCAGAAATGCTTGGTTCGGTCAATACGGTTGTGAACCGCAGCGGCAGGCTGACCGGCTATAACACAGATGCGGACGGATTTTATATGTCCCTTAAAAAGGTTGGCGCAGAGGTTTTCGGAAAGGATATTCTGATTTTTGGTGCAGGCGGTGCAACACAGCCGATTGCAGTTTTATTCGCGTTGGAGCATGCAAAAAGCATCACCATCTTAAACCGCACCAAAAGCCGCGCCGAGCAGCTTGCGGCATATGTCAAAAAAACAACCGGATTTCCGGTTCAGACCGAGAGAACTCTGCCGCGTTATGACCTTGTGATCAACACCACCGCCGCCGGAATGCATCCGCAGGAGGACGCGTCCCCCACAGAGGACTTTTCGATAATTGACCAAAATACCACCGCGGCGGATTTAATTTATAACCCGGAAAAGACCGTCTTTTTACAGCACGCAGAATCTGCCGGCGCAAAGATTGTGAACGGACTGGGCATGCTGATTTTTCAGGGGCTTCTCGCCTTTGAGCATTTTACAGGAAAAAAGCTATATGAAAATGCTTATGAGGATGTGAAAAAAGAGGTGTTCGGACTATGAAAAATATTGTTTTAACCGGATTTATGGCAAGCGGAAAATCAACCGTCGGCAGAGAGCTTTCCAAAAAGCTTTCGCGCGTTTTTTACGACACCGACCAGCTGATTGAAGATGCGGCACAGACAAGCATTTCAGAAATCTTTGCAGAGCAGGGAGAGACAGCATTCCGGGACATGGAATCCAATCTGATTCAGAAGCTTTCTTCGCTCACAAACTGTATCATTGCCACCGGCGGCGGAGCAGTTCTCCGCGCAGAAAACCGGGAAAATCTCCGAAAAAACGGAACGGTTGTCAATTTAGCGCCGGATGCGGAGGTACTTCGTCTCCGGCTTTCGGAGGCGGCAAAAACACGTCCGCTGCTGACCGATTTTGAAAGCGCAAAGCGCCGCATGCAAGAGCGCGAGCCATATTATGCGGACTGCGATCTCCGGATTGCCGTCACAGCAGAGAAAACACCATCTGATCTTGCAGACGAAATCATAACAGCACTCAAGGAAAGGAGCATACTATGAACGCACTTTTTGGCGCTGCCGGAAACAGCGACTTATTTTACGAACAGGGACATAAAAAATCAGAAGAAATGCCAAAATGGTTAGCAGAGATGGGATTGGATGCCTATGAGTATCAATGCGGAAACGGTGTTCGGATTGGCGCGGCAACTGCACAGGCAATCCGCGCGCAGGCAGAGGAGCATGGAATCCGTTTAAGCGTCCATTCTCCCTACTATATTAATTTAGCCACACCGGATGAGGAAAAGCGGCGCGGCAGTATCGGCTATATCATGCAAAGCGCAGATGCCGCACGGAATTTAGGGGCAGAACGCATTGTGGTACACAGCGGCGCACTGGGAAAGCTGACGCGTCCCGAGGCAATGGAATATGCAAAAAAAACGCTCCTGCTTGCACAGGAGGAATTAGAAAATGCCGGTTTTTCTGAAATCCGGCTTTGCATTGAAACGATGGGAAAAATCAATCAGCTTGGCGATTTGGACGAGGTGATGGAGCTTTGCAGGCTTTGCGATAAATTTCTTCCGACCATTGATTTCGGACATTTAAACGCACGGACGCTCGGCGCAATCCGAACCAAGGAGGACTATGCCGCCATTTTAGACACCATGGAAAATGCTCTCGGAAACGAGCGTGCAAGTAATTTTCACGTACATTTTAGCAAAATTGAATATACAAAAGGCGGAGAGAAAAAACATCTGACCTTTGCCGACACCGAATTCGGACCGGAATTTGAGCCGTTAGGAGAGCTTTTAGCAAAACGAAACCTCTCCCCCACCGTCATCTGTGAATCTGCCGGAACGCAAGCAGTAGACGCATTGGCTATGAAAAATATGTATCTAAGATTTAAGTAACAAAAGGGGGCAAATGCCCCCTTTTGTTATTCTACTACTTGTAAAAAGTCAAGATCTTTTAACTCAAAATTTTTCAGACACGTTTCCTCAAACGGAATATGCTCGCCGTTTTCATATGCCGGATCGTTAAAATAGACGGTGTCGCCGGAATAATCGACTGCAAGCATGGTATGCGGATAGACGGTGTAGCGCACCATCACACCCTGCGGATTTGCGTCAATTGCCGCACGGATTGCTGCGGCTGCTTCTTCATTCGTTTCCGCTTTTATGTAGGTTGCGCCTTTCCAGGACTCATATTTATCAAAATACGGAGATTCAGACGGAATCGCCTGCACAAACTGCACGCCAAACTCGGAGGCAATGCCGTTATGCTGCATAAATGCACCGGAGGATCCGTTTTTCTGGTTAAATTCTGCAACCATATCCGGTGTGACTGCTTTTCCTAAATTGCTGATCGCCATAGCATAGCAGCAAACCCAGCAGTATCCGTTTCCGTTATTGTCAAATGCCCAGTCCGGCTGACGCTGATAGAAAAAGTTTCCGCGCTCTGCGATCTCCCCGGTCAGCATTTTTGCGCCGGTCATTTTAATTTCTGTTTCTTTGGTCTGATCATTCCATAAAACCGATGCACCGATCGCCTCTGCTAACGCACGGAGCGGGACATAGGCGCGGTCATTTAGAATTTTTGCAGGTGCGTCTGTCAGCTTTGGCAGATCGTTCACTAAAAATTCCGGCGAATCGGTCTGGATTCGGATTTCAAATTCTCCGTTCCAGAAAATCACCGTTTTCATATTAGAAAGCCACATCAGTTCAAATCCGAGCCGGTCTGCAAAATCGCGTGCTGAAATAAGCGTTGTACCATCGAGCATTACGGTATCCATTTGTTTCTTTTCTGCCGCCTGCACCGCCGGAGAAAGCAGCGTGAAAACAGCAAGCAGCATGCTTATAATTTTCTTCATTTGTTTCCTCCAAAATTATCGTATACTTATATCATACCGCAAAATTAACAAAATGTCAAACTTTTTTAATATTTTTCTGCTTTTCTTTGCTTTCGCAGTTCATTTCTGCGCTTGCCTGCCTCCCAGTCTGCCTTTTCCTGCTCGGTTTCTAAGATCAGTCCCGGCACTTCGGTCGGCTTTTCGTCCTCATCCAACGCTACTAAAACCACATATGCCGTATTAATCAGCCGCCGCTCGCCGGATAATTCCTCCACATATGTTTTCACACATACCTCCATGGAGGTTCTGCCGACATAGGTGACCCAGCCGGTTAAGAGCAGCGTTTCATTTGCATAGGCAGGACCTTTGAATTGCAGCTCGTCCACCACAGCCGTGGTGACATTTTTTCCGGAATGCCTGCGCGCCGTAACCGCCGCAACCACGTCAATCCATTCCATCAGCTTTCCGCCAAATAACCGGTGATAGCCGTTCATATTTCCCTGCAAAAGCAGCTGTACCTGCTCGGTGTAGGAATCTGATACTTTCTTTTTCATATATTTCTCCTGTCTTTGATCATTGAGACAATCCCTCAGTCACTGCGTGACAGCTCCCTTTGCTCAAGGGAGCCTATCAGCGAGTGCTAACCAGACGTATATGCCCAAAAATGTATTATGAATGTCAGCCGTATGATGTTAAAATAACGCACTTACCAACGGCTCCCTTGAGCAAAGGGAGCTGTCTCGCAGTGACTGAGGGATTGTCCTAATCCTCCAAAAAATTCTCCAAGCTATCCAGAATATAGTCTGCGCCGGTTTCTTCAAAATATCCGCGTGCCGCTTTGCCGGAAACACCGGTCAGGACGGCGCAGAAATCCATTCCTGCCGCCTTTGCCGCTAAAATATCTGCGCCTGCATCTCCGACAACCAGTGCGTCCGGATGTCTTTTTTCATTTTCCAAAATCCGCTCCTCCGGGTAATCCGCGCCGTAGTATGCTTTTAAAAACATAAACGGATGCGGCTTGGTGAGGGTTTTATGAAAGGCTCGCTCCGCTTTTTGCACATCACTGTAGCAAATGACCGACTTTGGGGAAAAATCCTCCCAGATTTCAAAGCTCTGGAGCGGCAGTTTCATTTCCAGATACGGTCTGCCCGTTCCGGTACAGAGCGTTTTTCCGGACTGCTTTAAAAGCCGGAAAATCTCCAACAGCTTGTCCTTTCGGATTAAGGGTTCTTCTCCGTGGCACAGTCCGGCTTTTCCCGGATCATCCGGTGTGCGTCCGTAGGTTTCCATAAATACCGTATCCCCTAAATACCACTCCTGAAAACAGCTTTGCACCGTACACCAAAGCGCACCGTTTCGCACCGGATCGCACTCCGGAAATTCTTTCTTTAAAAGCGCTGCCACACGGTCATATTCCGATAAAATGTTATCGGAAAACTGTTCCGCTGCCAATAAAACCGCGTCCGCAGTCCGGTACGCACTCCAAAGCGCAAAGGCGACATAAGCTAAATCCCAGTTGCTGTTAACTCCCTTTGCTTTTAAAATTGTGATCAGACGGTCGGAGCAGAATATTTCGTCCCGGATTTCTTTTTGGTGTTCCATCACCCATACCGGGTCAATATTTTCTCTTTTTCGCAAAAGCTCCCACACCGTCAGCGCAGCCGCCGTCCAATAGGCTTGCTCGGAGGTAATCACACCGTCTAAGTCAAAAATGACCGTGTTATATTGATCTAAAAAATTTATCAATTTGTTCATATTGTTCATACCATTTTCTTTTAAAAATAAGGGATGTAAAAAAAGAGTGCAGAACGCTCCAAACGCGCCCGACGGCGTACTGGCGTACTCCGAGCGGCGCGTTTG
>CAKSJF010000085.1 GCA_934462945.1 uncultured Clostridia bacterium
ACCGCGGTTCTGACCGTCCCCCGGACGGTCATTCATTGCCGCGCTGCCGCTTCGCTACCCTTTGCTCAAGGGAGCCTATTAGCGAAATCAAACGGGGAAATACATCCCCTAAATATAATACTGCTGTCAGCTGATTACACTTAAAATTTGCACTTACCAAAGGCTCCCTTGAGCAAAGGGAGCTGTCACGCAGTGACTGAGGGATTGTCCCCAAAAAACAGGAGGAACTATGAAACGATTACCCGACAGTGAGCTTGAAATTATGATGGCGATTTGGGAATGTCCCGGCGAGGTGACATCCGATTACCTGATGGAGCATTTAAAAAAAGACTGGGCAAAAACCACGGTGCTGAATTTTTTAAACCGTCTTTGTGACCGCGGCTTTTTAGCCGTACATAAAAACGGACGCATCAACGTCTATAAGCCGTTGGTGGAAAAGGAGGACTATGTAAGGAGCGAAAGCAAATCCTTTTTGTCCAGAATGCACCACAACTCGGTGAAAAGCCTGTTTGCTTCACTATATGACGGAAAAAAGCTCTCCCCCGCCGAAATCGGCGAGCTGCGGCAGTGGATTGAGGAGATGGAGGAATGATTCAGAATCTGTTTCTGGTTTCCGCCGCAGTCACCCCGGCGATTCTGCTCTTGCTCTTCCCCCTCCTGCTGCGCCGCTACGGTGCGGTGTGGCGGTATTGGGTGTGGCTGGTGATCGCCTTGCGGCTGCTTGTTCCGGTGCGGTTTGAATGGCAGCATGCGCCGATTGTTCTTCCGTCTGTGCCAGAGGTAACCATTTATGAGCGCGCAGAGCCGCAGCCATCGGGTGAACCGGTTAACAGGGAGGAACCGCCGGCGGCACCACACCCCCAGGCATCAGACCGGACCGTGATTCCGCCCCAAAGCATGCTCACCGGCAGGTCGCTCCGCAGTATTCTGGAAACGTTCTACCTACTCGGCGCGTTCGGATTCGGAATTTATCCGTTTCTTGCCTACTGGCTGTTTCTCTGGAAAATCCGTTCCGGGTTGACCCGGATTGATACGGATGCTCCGATTCCGGTTTACCGGTCGCAGAAAATCTCCTCCCCTATGCTGATCGGTTATTTCCGGCAGAAAATTCTGATTCCGGACGCCGCATATACCCCGGAGGAACAAACGCTCATCCTGCGGCATGAGCTGACACACCGATCACGCGGCGACCTATGGTATAAGCTGCTCCTGCTTTTTTGCCGGGCGGTACACTGGTTTAACCCGGCAGTCTGGCTGATGGTGCGCCGGGCAGAAGCCGACATGGAATACTGCTGCGACAATGCAGTGCTGAAAAATTGTAATTTAGAAGAAAAAAAGATCTATTCCCAGACAATCTTAAAAACGATGGAGGAATGAATATGAAAAAATTTTTACACCCACCCGCACTTTCCACCTCTTTTTCCAGAAGCGGAAAGGAAGCGAAAAAACGCTTTGAAAATATTTTTGACCGTTCGCCGAAAAAATGCGGAAAGCTTTCCTTTTTGATTGCGGTTACCGGGATTCTCGGCTGCTCGCTCCTGACCTCCTGCGGTTCGGACAGCATCGGAATCATCGGCGGCGCAGACGGTCCGACAACCGTTTTTGTAACGAGTAAAAAAGATCAGCCGGAAAAGGCACAGTCTTTAGATCAGGCAATTTCTGCCGCCATTTTAAAGCAAGGCGGCGGCAGCTATTTAGACGGAGAGTGCGCCGGAGAGGGACACATATTGCTCGATTCCCGAAAAGAGGGCGACCGGACTGTTGCCTACATCTTAGCCACCTACGGGCAATACGGCTTTCAGAATGACGCGTTCGTCAAAACTGCCGGCTCGGGTGTGATCCCTGCCAAGCTGACCTTTGACGCGAATCTGAACTTAATTAGCTACGAAGAACCGGAGGACGGCAGCGGCTACGCAGAATCCCTCAAAAAGCTTTTCCCCGGAACGCTTTACCAGGCGGCGAGAGATTCGGATAAAAATTATCAGACTTGCCTGGAGCAGGAGCGTGCCTATGCACAAAGCTATTTAGATACCATCGGCAGGGACGCAAAAATTGCAGAATATGCTGATCTGAATGTACAGCTTTTAGATTTGGAGGCTGAGGTTTCTAATGCGCTTTTGGATCAATACTACGATTTCCCCTACTGGATTGGTTCGGAGGAGAAAATTGAGGACGGGGTACGGTATGTTTATCAGACCGAGCAGTTTTTAGAAAAGCCCGGCATCAGCACCGTTACCTATACGAAGAAAAATTACGACACCGGCGAAATCGTTCGGCAATACCGGATTCACACCGACGGAACAAGCTATACTTTGATTGACTCAAAAACGGTTGAAAACCGCAGTAACCAGGTTTCGGTTCAGTTTGAATCTTAAACGACAAAAAAGCGCACTGCCAGGCGGTGCGCTTTTTTTCATCATTTTTCATTTGTTTTAAAAGCTTTTTTCCAAAACCTTTAAAATATCCTCTGCGTCCATCTGTTTATATGCGCCGCCGGGGATGGTGGTTTTTGCAATTTCGGGGAGCATTTCGCGTGTTGCTCCCAGTTCGGAAATATGCAGCGGAAGTCCTAATTCTTCAATAAATCCGCGGAGCTTTTCAATGCCTGCGTCTGCTGCCTCCTGTTCGGTCATATCCGAGGTATCCACATCCCAGACAGTCTTTGCAAACCGTGCAAATTTGGGGAGTCCGAACGGGGACACATACTGATAATACGGAACGGAAATTGCCGCCAAGCCTGCACCGTGGGCGCAGTCGGTGTATGCGCCGATCTGGTGTTCGATCATATGCACTTCCCAGTCCTGTTCCTTGGAAAGACCTGTGACGGTGTTTAAAGCCATGGTTGCACACCACATGATGTTACTTCTTGCCTCGTAGTCCTCCTGGTTTTTGAGCGCCTGCCGTGCGCTGTGAATCAGCGAGCGCATCAATCCCTCTAAGAGATAGTCGCTGGTGTTGTCGTCATTTCCGGAAAAATACTCCTCCATCAGATGTGACATGGTGTCGAAAATACCGCTCACCATCTGATATTTGGGGACAGTAAATGTATATTCCGGATTCAGAATTGAGAATTTCGGATAAAGCTCCGGCGGAAAGACTCTGCCGTTTTTCAGCTTTTGTTCCTCGTTTGTGATCACCGATCCGCCGTTCATTTCCGAACCGGTGCCTGCCATGGTCAGAATTGTTCCGATCGGAACAACCGGGTTTGCAAGCGGTTCAAAATTGACCCAATACTTTTGCCAGGGGTCGCCCTCGCAGTAAGCGGACGCGGAAATTCCCTTGGCACAGTCAATGACAGAGCCGCCGCCGACCGCTAAAATCAGATCAATTTTATTTTCGCGAACCAAGCGCACGCCCTCTAAGAGCTGGGTGTAGGTCGGATTGGATTTGATGCCGGAAAGCTCGGTAACCTTTTTCCCGGCATCCTTTAAAATTGCGATCACCTGGTCGTAAAGTCCGCTCTTTTTAACCGACCCCCTGCCGTACATCAGCAGAACGTTTTCGCCGTATCCGGAAAGCTCGTCCGAAAGGTTCTTCAAAGCGTCCTTTCCAAAATGGATTTTTGTGGGGTTGTAATAGGTAAAATCATATTTCATAAGTATCCCTCCTACTATTTTTATACCACAAATTCCTCCATAAGTCAAGACATTTTCTCCCTGAATTTTTCTTTCCGAATCTGACTGTAGAGATACTCCAGCGCCTCATGAATACCGCCCACTTCGTCAATCAGACCGCATTTGACCGCGTCCCGTCCTAACAGGACGCTGCCCATATCAGTTGCCATTTCTTTGGTGGAAAGCATCAGACTTTTGAATTTCTCCTCGGAAATGCCGGAATTGCGCACCACAAAATCCACAATCCGATCCTGCATGCGCCTTAAATAGTCAAATGCCTGGGAAACCCCTAACACCACACCGCTGGTGCGGAGAGGGTGAACGGTCATGGTGGCAGAGGGGACAATAAAAGAACGCTTTGCAGAAACTGCCAGCGGCACGCCAATGCTGTGTCCCCCTCCTAACACCAAAGACGCGCACGGCTTTTTCATGCCGGCGATCATCTCTGCAATGGCAAGTCCTGCCTCTACATCTCCCCCCATGGTATTTAAAAGGATTAAAAGTCCGTCCACCTCGTCGTCCTCTTCCACCGAAACAAGCTGCGGCAGGATATGCTCATATTTGGTGGTTTTTGTTTGGGGCGGAAGAATTGTGTGTCCCTCAATCTGACCAATCACCGTCAGCGTGTAGACCGTTCCGCGCGCATTTTTTGTTTTCACACTTCCGTTTTCCCTGATCCCCTCACGGATTTCCTCCGCACTGTTTTCCTCCTGGTTTGTCTGATTTTCGTCTTTCATGCTTTTCCTCCCGGGTTTTTTTCTTATTTTTCTCTCTTTTTGGGGTTTTATTCTTGTTTTTTTTATGATTTTGTGGTATACTGTAGGGGAGAATGGGACAATCCCTCAGTCAGCTACGCTGACAGCTCCCTTTGCTCAAGGGAGCCTATTAGCGAGAGACAATGGGAAATATAGCTCCCTAAAGATAATATTGCTGTCAACAAATTATACTTAAAATTTGCACTTACGAACGGCTCCCTTGAGCAAAGGGTAGCGAAGCGGCAGCGCGGCAATGAATGACCGTCCGGAGGACGGTCAGAACCGCGGTGTGACCGAGCCGCAGCGAGAAACTGTCACGCAGTGACTGAGGGATTGTCCCCACAAAATTCAGGAGGGATCAGAATGCCAATCAAAGTACCAGACCAATTGCCTGCCACAAAGCAGCTTCGTGCTGAAAATATCTTTGTCATGACCGAAAAGAAAGCGATGCACCAGGACATCCGTCCGCTAAAGCTTGCGATTGTGAACCTGATGCCAACAAAAATCACAACCGAAACCCAGCTTTTGCGCCTTTTGGGAAACTCTCCGCTCCAGGTGGAGATTGAGTTTATCACAATGAAATCGCACGAATCCAAAAACACACCGCCGGAGCATTTAAAGCAGTTTTACACCTCCTTTGACAGTATCCGCGAAAAACGGTTCGACGGTATGATCATCACCGGTGCGCCGGTGGAAAACCTGGACTTTGAGGAAGTGGACTATTGGGACGAGCTTTTAGAGATTATGGAATGGACCAAAACGCACGTCACCTCCACCCTGCATATCTGCTGGGCGGCACAGGCAGGACTTTATTACCATTACGGAATCCCGAAATATTCGCTCCCCAAAAAATGCAGCGGTGTTTTTCTGCACCGCGTGAACCGGAAAACCGCCAAGCTTGTCCGTGGCTTTGACAACCAGTTTTACGCGCCGCATTCACGCTATACTGAGGTTCGCACCTCTGATATCCGCGCCAATAAGGAGCTGGAAATTTTAGCAGAATCCAAGGAGGCAGGCGCATATATCATCTCCACCAAGGGCGGCAGACGAATTTTTGTGACCGGGCATGCCGAGTACGACCAGGACACACTCTCCTATGAGTACCACCGCGATCTGGAAAAGGGCATCAACCCGGAAATTCCGAAAAACTACTTCCCGGACGATAACCCCGACAAAACCCCGGTGGTCCTCTGGAGAAGCCACGCAAACCTCCTGTTTTCCAACTGGCTCAATTATTTTGTTTATCAGATTACGCCATATGATATACAAACGATTAAATAAATATCCGGGGATGTCAAAAAAGGTACAGACCGTTCTGCACTCTTTTTTACATCCCCCCTTTTTATCTCCCCTATTTGGATATAAGTGTTGATTTTTTGTCAACCGGTTGACATTGCCTGTAACTTCATGATATAATAAAAAGAGATAATATTTTAGAATGGAGCGGGCAAATGAGAACAATTACATATGAAACATTTTTAGACAAAGCGCACGGCTGCTGGTATGGTAAATGCTTAGGAGGTGCCGGCGGCGCACCGGTGGAGGGAATTAAAAAGCTTTTAGACATTCCGGATTTTACCGATATTTTCGATCCGGATCTTCCGAACGACGATCTGGATTTGCAGCTTTTATGGCTGGACGTGTTAGAGCAAAAAGGAACGGTGATCACCTCCTGCGACCTTGCGGACGCGTGGGTGGAAAAATGCTGGTATCCCTTTTCGGAATACGGATATTTCCTGAAAAACTATATGCGCGGTGTGAAACCGCCCTATTCCGGCATTCTCAACAACGAGTTTTTCAAAGAGGGAATGGGTTGTCCGATCCGCTCGGAAATCTGGGGCATTATTTCCGTTGGAAATCCCAAGCTTGCCGCGGACTATGCCTACTTAGATGCCACACTGGATCATGCGGATAATTCGGTCTGGGCAGAGCAATTTTTAGCCGCTATGGAGGCGGAGGCATTCTTTGAGGATGATATGCTCACGCTGATCCGGAAAGCGATGGCGCTGATCCCGGAGGATTGCAGGCTTTCCGAAAGCTTCCGCCGGGTCACCTCGGCATACACAAACGGTGCGGACTGGAAAGATGTCCGGCAGATGGTGTTAAACGAGTATTCCCATCCGGACTTCACAAACGTTGTGCAGAATTTAGACTTTGTGCTGATCGCTCTGCTGTACGGCAAGGGTGACATGCGCGACACCATTAATATCGCCCTCCGCTGCGGCTACGACACCGACTGCACCTGTGCCAGCGCAGCCTCCATTGTCGGCATTATGAAAGGCTATGCGGGACTCGGCGAAGAACTGACCGGCTTAATTAAAGACTATTTTGTCTGCGGGATTGATGTTGTCCGCCCATCCGACAGTATTCTTCGCTTAGCAGAAGATACCTGCCGGATTGCGATGCAGACACCGAATTATGACGTGCAGATTACCGGCGCACCGTATCCGGAAAGCCGTCCGGAAAATTTCGATGGATTTTCTTTGGAAATTGCCACACCGGAGGGGTTAGAGCGCGAAAAAAAGAAAACGCATCCGGTTATCTGGGAAATTTTCGGTCCGTTTTTTGATCAGCTGGATCAGCCGATCAATCCCGACTATCCCAGTCCACACGGCGAGGGCTGCGTACTTCCGGATTTGGTCTGCATGGTCAACAACGAAGTCTTTTTGGATCGTGCCTACCCGGCGGACTGGAACAATCCTGCATGCAGAATTGAAAGCTATGAGGATTTTATTAACGTAGATTCCGCGCTTACCTTAGAAGGACAGATGTGCTGCTATGCCAAAACGATAATCACCCTCCCGGAGGATCGGAACGTCTGGGCAGTGATCGGAAATAACGACGGCTTTTCACTCCGGGTAAACGGAGAAACGTGTTTGGAAAAGGACGAAATGCGGCTCTGGACACCCTATAACAACTTTACACTGTTAAATCTGAAAAAAGGAGAAAACGAAATAATCGTGAAACTTCTGCGCCGCGGAGAACATTTGAAATTCTCTCTCGGTTTCCGTATCTATGACGGCGGACATTGGCACAGAAGCAAATGGTGTACCGATTTGTTCTAAAACACAGAATATAATGTATATTTTTGCGGGACGATGTGGGCATCGTCCCCCCACAAATTCCCATATATTTCGTCAGAGCGAATAGTTGTATTTTACCAACAAAATTTGTAAATTATTTATTCAAAAAACGTGATTCATAGGGGGATGGCAAAAAAGAGCGCAGAACGCACCAAACGCGCCCGACGGCGTACTTTTCGTACTCCGAGCGGCGCGTTTGGTGTGTAGTGCAAGGGTGCTGCCCTTGCACAGTCTGTGCCTTTTTTGACGTCCCCTATTTATTCAGAGTATTCTCTTACCCTGTATTCCACGCCGATCGATTCTGCTACCTTGCGACATGCCTCGATTTCCTCTGCTCCGATCACATCCACCACACTCAAAACCACGTGCGGCACATATTCCTTTGCCTTTTTCGCAAAATCCAGCATTTCATAAAATCCGTCCTCGCCAAAATCGCATTTGCAGATTTTCTGATATTCTGCCGCGGTGGACGCATTCAGGCTGATCGAAATCGTATCTACCAGACCTTTCATTTCCGGGGTGACATCCCGTTTTGCACAGTGGTTGGCATGTCCGTTGGTGTTGATCCGGATTTTCTGACTGCCGTTTTCCCGAATCCAGCGGCAAACCTCCATCACAACGTCAAACCGCATCAACGGTTCTCCGTAGCCGCAGAATACGATCTCCGGATAGTTTTCATAATGCTGTTCTTTCAGCTGCTCAATAATCTCCTCCGCTGTCGGCTCGCGTTTCAGCCATAAATCAATCTGATCGACACCTGAGGGCGTAAACCGGATGCAAAAGCTGCAATGGTTGGTGCAGCGGTTGGTCACATTCACATACAATTGATTCTGATAATGATAAACAAGATTCATAGCGCTCATAATTTATTCCTCCCTGGTTTTCTCTCTGATCCGTATTACGGGCGGATAATATCCGCCCCTACGGAATTTGAATGATTTTACTTTGTTGTGGCAAATACCTTCGCCCGGTTTTATTTCTAAAATTCTTTGGACAAACCATATCCGCACATACGCGCGATCACATGGTTTTTCGTAGGGGCAAATATCCTCCGCCCGGTTTCCGAATTTCTTCGGACAAACCACATACCCACATACACGCGATCACATGGTTTTTTCGTAGGGGCGGATATCATCCGCCCGGTTTCCGAATTTCTTCGGACAAACCACATACCCACATACACGCGATCACATGGTTTTTTCGTAGGGGCAAATATCCTCCGCCCGGTTTCCGAATTTCTTCGGACAAACCACATACCCACATACACGCGATC
>CAKSJF010000086.1 GCA_934462945.1 uncultured Clostridia bacterium
ATTTTGTGGTAGACAAATAAATTCAGATGTGTTAGAATAAATATAGAAAAGGCAAGACCTCAAACGGTTATGCCACGAAAGAACTACAAGATAGTCCTGACTTGACCGGTGGGGGCTATCTTGCTTTTTGTACAAGTGTTATTAAAAACACAATAACTAAAATTAAAATTCTAATTATGTACTTCTTCATAACAACCACCTCCATTCCCGACTATAAATAATCAGAATATAATGAGGGTGGCATAACCGCCCAGCTTTTACACTGTTTTTGATCTTACCTTTTCAGCCAGAATACATCCGGCTATTATATTTTAGCACATCAAGTCGTATATTGTCAAGTTAAAGTTTCTCAATAAAATTGAGAAAAATAGCCTAAAAGTAACAACACGACCGCGCAAACAATACTGCACCAGAAATATATCCATGCTACGATTGATATTCCGTTTACACGCTTACATATTTTTTCAAGGTAATATGTCTGCATTCTTAGTTTTTCTAAAGTCTGCTCCTGCACGTCCTCCGGTTTTTGTATACGTTTAGCTAATTCCTGCTTTGCGCTGTTGACCGTTTCCGGCTCATAATCCCCAAAGTGATCAATAATTTCTTTCAGTTCTTCGACTGTCATTTCTTCAAATGTTTTATTTATCATGTCTACACCCCTCTCCTACTTGAAAATATATCACACTTTCCGGATTTTGTCAACCCTAAAAATTGTCAATATCCGCTTGCGTTGCTTGCCTTACTGGTTCATCTGCGCTGAACATTTCAGCTCTCGCGGCTGCCATGTCTGTGACCATGCCAACCGTGAGAAGGTCTAAATCCTGCATGGAGATTCCCAGTTCTGCCACGCATACTAAGAATTGAGCGGTTGTGATTCCGGGTTGTCCGGAGGATTCTTTTTTTTTGCGTCTAAAGAGGTGCTGTTAGCATTCCAAAGATCAAGAATCACCGGCAGAATGTCATAGATCGCGAACATTTCAAAACCGTCAAGCCATTGATCCGGTGTATCCGGAACGGTGGGGTCTGCCTGTCTTGCCATGGTATAGGCGATATTTTCAAAGAGTTCCAAAACGGAAACATCCATTTTCTTCGTATTAGATGCCTGTAATAACCGGGTCAGATCAACGAACAGATCGCGTCCGAACATGCCCCTGTACAGGCGCGGTGTGGCGGCAGTCGCTTTGAATGTAACAGACTTGCCGCCAATTTCAATTGTTCTTGTATTTTCCATTTTCCGCGCCCTCCGATTACGAACCTACCACTGTACCGCCGGAGGTCTGCACGGTTTCAAACCATTTAGAATAAACCTGTCCGTCCTCTGTGATCGTGGTGCGCTTAATAATCCGGGTATCCTTTGCCGGAGTTGCAGAGATACTAATTTTTGTAGTCTTTGCCTCCATCCGGTCACCTTTTGTTGCGGTGTCTAAGTCCGGAGGAGTTGCCATGCAGCGGTAGAATGCGTGTCTGCGCTTTTGCTGATCTCCGTCCATCTCAAACAGCAGAGCGAACGGACACGGCTTTCCGTCAGCGGATTCCTTGATGGTTGAGCCATCCACTTCAAAGCCTAAGCAATCAGTATAAAAGCTTTGCGGAAGATTGGTAAACTCGAAATCTCCGTCATAGCCTTTATTATCCACGGCAACCGCATATTCCGGGTCGTCATCTGCGGCAATTGCTGTCCGCTCATAATTCTTTTTTAAAGACGCGTTCACTGCACCGGGGATTGCTACCGGAGTAGCGTATTCTGTGCCGGTTTCGCTCTCCTCTGTGATTTTTGCATAATAAACTTTTTTTAAACCATAATTGATCTTGTTTTCTGTAGTACTCATTGTGATCCCTCCATTTTAAATTTGTATACTGTAGGTAATTACATAAACATCCTGTTCACTGATATAGGTTTCGTCCGTCTGATATACAAGCTCGGCAGAATCCAAAAGCTTTTCTATTTTTTCTTCCAGTTCCGGATTCTTTTCCTTGACATATAGTCCGATTTCATAATCGTGCAACTTGATATATGCCTTATCATCCGCTAAAATATAGCTCCTGCCGGTGCTCCAAAAGCAGAGATACGGCGGTTTTACCTCGTAATCAAAATGATCATAGCGAACAGGAATTTTCATTTTTTTCAGCAGCTGATATAACTGACCATGTGTCATTTCTTCAATTCCTCCAAAATTTCAGGGTATAGGGTCTGCGCCATTTCCTCCGCATCTATCCAGTGCGGATATGCCTTTGATTTTGGTTGTTTTCTTGGCATTTTATGACCTTCTTCCAGCAAGTGCGTCAAACTCCACTGATGATCTGCGGCATAGACTGTAACAGCTTTGTAGCCACGCGCTTTCTCGGTCACTTTCTTTTTGAAACTTCCCTTATACGCTCCGGTCTTTACCGGGATTCGCGGATGAACTTTCAGCATTTTTACAACCTTATTTGCCGTTTTATCAACTGCTTTCTGAACAATCCGGTCAGTTTCCACGGTGTATTCCTCAACTGATTTCGTGATTTCCTTTGCAAGGTCTGAAATATCAATTCCCATTCCGTGCCACCGCCTTAATTTTCAAAATATCATTTGACATCATGAAGTTGTCGACATGCTGGATGTCGTATTCCTGCGAATCATATTCAATCAGGTATTCCTGCGGCTTGATTCCTTTCACCGCCCGACAAAACCGGATTTTAAATGTGACCTCATTCTCTGCATTGATCTGACGCGCGGCATAGTATTCCTTGCCGCCAACGCAATTGATCTCTGCTTTGCAGGAATGGCAGAGAATCTTTTTCATACAGCAGTTGCCGTATTCGTCCGCATCATCCTGCAAGTGATAAATTTTAATTGGTTTCCACATCATCGCACCTGCTTTCCAGTTTTAACTGTAAAGAGAAATCCTCCACCAGTTTTCGGACATTGCCGCTTGCTTTGTCGGAAATACCGCGGTTATCGTACAAATCGGAAATGACGATCAGAGAGAGCATTTTCGCCCTCTCTGACATTGTGTCATAATTCGGATTGACTGCGCCCCTTAAGTATTCATCTGCCGCCGCGATCAGGCTTTGCAGAATCTCATCATCATCATCAAAATCAACATGCAGATAGTTTTTTACTTCTTCAAGCGTTACCATCCGATCACCTCATTACGATGCACTTGTTTTCGGTGCGGTTTCCACTTCTCCGTAGATGTAAATTTTATCGGATGAATCCTTTTGGATGACATCGATAAATTCAATCAACCGCGCTACCGTTGTGTTCGACATAAAGCCAGCTTCGGTACTGGTTGCAAAGGAGATCAAGCCATTCAGATCAACAAAGCAAACCGCTTCACGGAGATTACCATAGAAGAACGGTGTTTTTTCAGGTTTGCTTGTGGTTGCAGCAGTAGAGGGGAGGAGCGAATCAGAGAATACAATCACGTCATATCCTGCAAATCTGTGTACCCCCGGAGCTGCGACATCCTGCGTCAAAATCGGTCTGCCTGTGGTGTCAAGCTGCTTGTCCAGGTAATCATAACCGGTCTGATTGGTTACAATCACAGTTCCATAGAGAACAGCCGGGTCTAAATCCTTATTCAGAGAACTTTTCAAAGCTTTCCAGTCTGCCAGTGCCTTGGCGGTTTTGCCGTTTTTCAATGTTGCAATTGCCATAGCATTTTCAGTAATAACCGCTTTCTTTGCAAATACTTCTGCAACGTAGGCAATCAGTGCATTGTCGGTTAAGGATAACAGGGTATTTGAAAGCTTAATAAATGCTGCTTTCTCCTTTAAAGAGAATGAAACATTCTTAAATTCAATATCTGTCACATCCGTACCGTCTGTACCGTCTGCGAAATCAGCTAAGCCTGTCAGCGTCTCAAATCCCTCCACCGGGAAAGAACCGGTTAATGCGCCGGCGGGAAGGTATCCTAAAACATCGCGAAATGACTTATAGTCCCGGATTTTCTTAACAATCTGCGTCCGGATATCCTGCGGCAGGATATATCCCTCACCCTTTGCACCGTTTGTATTGGAGCTGGTCGGCAAAAGCAGACTTTTTTCTGTATCATCCAACGGCATGCCGGAGATTGCTTTAATGACCGCACGCAAGCTGTCAGCAGTTTTCTTTTCTGTGCCGGTTTCGTCCGGTACTCGTGCCTGGTCTGCTTCAAACAGTCCTTTTTCCACTTCGTATTCCTTTTTTAATTCAGCAATTTCAGAAAGCTTCTTTTGTGCTTCCTCGAATTTCTTTTCATCCCGAAAAGCCTTTGCCTCATTCTGCAATGTTTCAATTGCCGTTAAAATTTCCCTCATTCTTTTACTCATGTTCAAATTCCTCACTTTCTTTTTGTAAAAATAAAAAGGACTTGACGACCCCTAATTCGGTATCAATCAATTCCTCTTTTTCGGTTTCTGATTTTTCCTCCGGTTCTGTAAAATCTTCGCCGGTATAGCTTTTGATTACCCCCGCGGCAGGCTGCGCCGGAACGGCAACAAAGGACACCTCGTAAGCGTCTGACGGTTCTTCCAGCTTAAAATAGCACTGCTGACCGTTATATTCCTTTCCGTGGAAGTGTTCACAATAGCTTTTCCGGTTATCTGTTCCACAGATGGAACAAACCGCTTTTTTGATCCTGCACCCAACGGACACCTCTTTTTTGATTCCGGATTGAATTTCCGTAATCAGATCTTTATTGCTGTCTGTTCTGACCATATAGCAGCTTGCCACCAGCTGTGCATAACTTTCACCGTTTTTGGTTGTTCCGTGACCGTCTGCAACCTCTGCGGCATAAATCCGGGCAACCTGATGATCAGCCCGCGCTGAATGGTCTTTGATAATCGTTTTGCCGACAAATAAAGCCGCCATCTTGTCAAGACTTTCACGCGGAAAAACCTCAAAATCCCGGTCAACTTCATTGTCGCATACGGCGACTTTAAAGGTGAAAACATCTTCTGCGGTCAGCGGTTCAATCGCAAACCGGTTGATTTTCTCCATCTCTGCATCCGTCACCGCCATTTTTTCAACGTGTGCGCCTTTTGTAATTACCTGATTCATGCTCCCTCACCTCCTTTCACTGGATGATTCTGCGTGTACTGGATTCCGATGTATTTCACCGGAATATTGCTTCCGTTGCACATTAGAATATCGCCTCCGTCCTTTTTTGGTTTATCCAGGAATTCGCGTCCCTCGTTCGGTGTGTAAATACCGTTTGAAACAGCAGATACGATCGTGTCCATCTGCGTTTTCAGATCAGCACGCAAGATTGCCGAAACATTGAATTTCGGATAATACCCGGCTTGAATGTCCGAATCCGTCAAAAGCTTATTTGACATTTCTTCCTCATACTGCTTTAATACATACAGCAGAGTATCAACATAGAATGCCAATTGCTGCGCTTCTGCGCTTGCATAGCTTGCTTTTTCATAGTCATTGATCTGGTTCGGTTTAATACCGAACGCGGCGGCAATCTGTAAAGCGGAATACTTCCGAATTCCTAAAAACTCATTATCCGCAAGCTTTACATTCAGCGGCTGCAAGGACGCACCAAGCGGAATCGGAATAATTGTTTTGACGGTATCGCTCCGCCCCAATGCGAAATCCTCAATTCCCTTGACATACTTTTTTGTCAGATCATCGTTTAATGACCCGGTATACTGCAATACCGCCTTTGCCGTGAAGCCGTTGTCATACAGTTTATTTAAAACCGCCTGCGACTTCATGCACCCTTCCAGAGAGGATGACAGAATATCCCGGACAGACGCGCCGGAGATTCCGTCAAAGCTGGTGGATGTCTTAAAATGGAGAACGCTGTCATAATTGATTTTATACAGTTTTCCGGTTTTCGGTTCAGAATAGATGTACCAGATTGCATTTTGTGTCCCAAACAGTCCGCGATCGTCAATCCATATCTGTACATGATCGGATGGCAAAATCCAAAGACTGATTTTACTTCCTGCGCCCTGAATCCAAACATATGCATTTCCATAATGATTCCGGTTATATTCTACGGTACTCCAAAAATGAGTAGCCGTCATATACGGATTCGGTCTGCTGGAAAGCACCCGGTACAACGGATGCTTATATGCTTTTTCAATTCCTCCGTCCGGGTCATGCTTTAAGAGCTGCAGCGGCAGTTTTCCAATGCTTTCCGACAATACTTTCATGCACGCAAAATAGGTTGCTTCCGAAAGTCTGTCCTTGCTGACCGTTCCCAGCTTTAAAAGATCAATCAATTGCTCCACATCTTTTTTATTTGCAATATTATAAGTGTCATTTTTTACTACGTGTAAGCTTGTAAATGGAATTTTCATAGTCTCACCTCCTAATCCCAACCCATCATTTTCAGATAACTGATGGTGTTCTCGTTTTCGTCTTTGTTCCGGATTGCTAAAATGTGTGCGTCAATACATGCGTCAATCGGATCAATTCTTGCATATCGGTTATTATCTTTCTTTTCTACTTTGATTTCTCCGAATGAGTTTTGCACTGTCACAGCATTGACAAAGCTCCAAATCAACAATTCATTCTTTCGGTCGTATTCTAAGTCCGTATTTTTAATGACCAACCGCAAATCCTCCGTTGCGTCTGCAAGATTCCGCGCCGATTGTGTGATCAAAATGACCGGACAATTGAACATGTCAAGGTCTGTTAAAAACGCGTCCGCATTGTGAGGGTCGTAACCGATTCCTAAAAAGTTCAGATCATATTTTGCCTTTAAGTCCGCCAGGTAGGAGAATATAAATTTATAGTCATTCTTAAAATCTTCATCCCCTCCGGTTACAGTGATCAAACCCTGCTTTTCCCACATGTCATAGGGTGCAATATCAGTTTTAATGTGTTCATTCAACCGTCCGCGCGGCATAAAGCTGTGGGAATGGATATAATATTTCCGGTGTATTTCCATCCAGGTAAATTCAAGTGCAACGCTTGTTAAATCTCCACCGCTGGACAGGTCAAGTCCTACAAAGCATGATTTTCCCCGGAACGCTTCAAGTGTTTTATCCGTTCCACATTTCTGCCATGCTCCGACATCAATATACTGATTGTCAGCCTGCTGTACCCAAATATTCAGACGTTTTGTCATGAAATCGCGTAATTCAAAGCTCCCCATTTCCTGCGCTTTTGCAGCAATGTCTTTCATGTTCCGGATTCCCCCCGGGGATGAACAGCTCAAAGGATTTGCCTTGATCCAGTTTTCCGGATTCCGAATATCATCATCCTTATCCATACTGAAAATACAAGTAAACATTGTTTCATTCTTTGCCGTGCCGTGCAGAATGTTTTCTGCATATCGGTGCATATCATAGCACGGACTATTCAGATTAAATCCGGCGGTTGTGATAATAGAGATCAATGTTTCGTCCAGCTTTCCAGTGCCGCCCTCCAAAAGCTTGTACATTTGGTTGTCATCATGCGCGTGATACTCGTCAATGCTCGCAAAGATCGGACGGAAACCGTCTATTTTCTTTGTATCCTTTGATAATGCGCGCATGGTGGAATGCGTCAGTTTGCAGTCAATTTCGCTTTTATAATCCTTTACATCAAACAGTTCCGCCAGGTCGTGATCGGCTTCAATAAATTTCTTTACCTCGTTAAAAACAATCTTTGCCTGATCCTGCTTTGTTGCTGCGAAATATAATTGTCCGTAATTATACCCGGTAAAATTGCCAATATAGGTTGCATTGACACCGTTAAACAAGGATTTTCCCTGTTGGCGCGCAACTTCAATATATGACAGGCGAAACCGCCGGAAACCTTTTTCATTCTTCCATCCGTAAAGACAGCCAAACAAAAAACACTGAAAATCAGCAAGGTGTAAAAGCGTTTTTTCACCCTCTGCCAAATACAGTGTTTCAGCAAATTCTATAATTCTGTTCGCGCTGTTTTCGTCATAGTAGTATGGAAAATCTTCCGTGTTCTGTCGTTTCAGATCATTCAAATGCCGCTTGCACGCTAAAATCTGCAATTCTCCGGCAATCACATCACCCCGGACAACGGATTCCGCATAAGCTGTTGCCCTATCCACTCATACCACCGAATTTCAAAAACTTGTTTTCTATCGGTTCTTCCTTTGCTTTCGGCACAACTAAACGGCAGCGGCTTGTAATGGTCAGTCCCATGTCGCTTGCAGAGGCGCGGCACTGTTTGAAAAATTTGTCCTGCACATTCACCAACTTTGCATATTCTTCCACATCTTCGGAAATGTCATAGTTTTTTAAGAATGAGGTCACCTTGTTGTAATTGGTTTCAGCAATGATATACCGCGCTAAACCGTCACAATCCAAATTGCTCATGATCCCGATAGACGACAGCTCGGACGCGATTTTCTGAAACTGCTTTTTCTGTTTTGCGTCCAGATAGTCAGGAGCAATGATTTGATCGGTGTTTCCGCTGACTTCCGTGCTTTTTCTTTCTTCAATTTCTTTTTTTGTCAAGTGTTTTTTGCCCTTAATTTCAATTAAATCAATGGGTTGTCTCGGTCTTGCCATCTTTTCAGCTCCTTTCTAAAATTTTTGTTTGGGGATTTCTTGCTACAAAGAACTTCCCCCTGCATCGATGCCCCATAAAGATTCAAAACTTTTTCTACCACCC
>CAKSJF010000087.1 GCA_934462945.1 uncultured Clostridia bacterium
TCCATATCACCCTTTTGATAGATCCGGGACATCATTTTCAGAATGTTTTTTAAGGTAATGTCCTGTTCATTTTGATTATCGGTAATTCCAAGTGCATAGATCAAGCCAATCTTTTGAGAGATTCCGTTATTTTCGGTTTCCGCGCCGGTATGAAAAACCGGAATACTCATAAAGATTGCAAGACTGCATATCAGAGATAGAAGTCTTCTTTTCACGATCGCATTCCCTCCTTTTTATTTCACAAACAGCTGATATAAAATCACTGCCGCCTCTGCTCGTGTTGCCGTATTCTGCGGATAGAAATATCCGTCACTGCCATTGACCATGCCTGCTTTATAAAGCGCCTCGACCGCCTCTTTTGCATAGCCGGAAATTTCTTCTGTGTCCCGGAAATTCTGCATTTCCCGTCCGTAGTGGATTCTTCCGCTGTCCTTTGCGGCACGGTAGGCAATAACCGTCATATCCTGACGTGTGATCGGCGTTCCCTTTCCAAAGCTCGTTTCGGAAATACCGTAGATCAGCTTATGGTTAAAGCCGGACGCTACGAACGGATAACACCAATCGTCCTTTGTAATATCGTCAAATTCTACCGTTTCTCCCGGCTGATAAATTCCGGCTGCCTTTACGATCATCGCGGTAAATTCTTCTCTTGTCACCTGATCGTGCGGAGCAAATTCTCCGTTTCCCTTTCCGCTGACAATCCTCTGTTCTTTGAGCGCAAGAATTGCTTCCTTTGCCCATTCCACACTGTCAAGATCGGTAAAATCCGCGTCAGTCTGATCCGGATCGGTAACCGGCGTGATAACGGTCGGTCCCGGCGAAATAATGCCCGATCCGCCGCTGCCGCCCGAACCGCTCCCTGTTCCGCCGCCACCGCCTCCGCCGGTGTTTTTGCCAGTCTCCATTGCTGATTTCAGACTTTGCTTTAATGCAGCAACCGTCTTTGCCGGTGCGCTGTGTAGCGTTGCTGCCAGTTTTTCATTTGCTGCATTTTTCTTCGTTTCAGAAAGCGCAGTATAGGTTTTATAATCTGTACTGTCCGAAAGCTCTAAAACTGTTTGATAGGTGTTTAGAGTCTCTGCCAGCTTATCAAATTTTGCCTGGTTCACCCGGTGCAGTGCACAGATTTTCTGATACTTGGTTTCAAAGTCGTTTACCGAAGTATACGGTCTGTATTCCGGCATTCTTGCCGCAATCCATTTCTTTGTTTCTTCGTCCTCCTCAAAATAACGCTTTCCCTCAAATGCCGGACTATCCTGCTCCAACACAACTCCTGCGGTTTTTTCGTCCGTAATCTGCTGCATCAAAACTGAGGTATTAAAGATTCTTTTTGTTTCCTCCTGGCTTTTTTCTGCTGTGAAGGACTCCTGAAAGCTTTTTATAGCGGCGGCAGGATCGGACAGCTTGTCATACTCCTCCATTAGGCATCCCATTGCCTTTAGTGCTGTTCTCCACTCAGAATCCTTAGAAAACATCGCAGAAAAATCTGCTCCATTGGCCTTTAAGGCATTCATCAAATTGGTAAGATCCTCTGAAGTTGCATAAGCAAAACTGCCTGTTAAAAGCTCTGCCCCCTCCGGCTTTACCAGCACCTCATACTCTCCATAGCTCGAAATTCCATTCCGGCTTTCCGGAATTGTGAATGAATGTACAAGCTTTCCGTTTTCATTTGCGGTAAGCTCGATCATCTCATAAATGTTGGCGTTGTCAGTTTGACCCTTTCGGCTGACGAAAATATTTGCTTTTTTCTTGCCCTCAGCAGACGCGGTGACCGTTACGGTAGTTCCCTGCACCTCCGTCCGGACGCCGTCTGCATATGCCGTTGCTCCCATCATCGAGAGAATGGCAGCTGCAAGTACTGCTTTTTGAAATCTCATGATAACTCCTCCTTTTCGTTTTCTGCCGGTTTGTATGGCTCAAAATGTATTTGGAAAACCGTTTTGTCCGGTTTTACGCGATATTTTTCCAGGGTTTTCGGTCCGCAGCTCCCTGTGCCGACTCCTGCAACCCGATCATCAAAATTAAAAATGCACTGTTCTGTTTTTAAAAGCTCATCTACATGCTTTTTCCGAAGCTCCCGATCGGTATAAAACCGTGCGCTGAAATTCATCGGCCGATCTCCGTAAATCCGCAGTCCAAAGCCAGATTTTTGTTCAATGGACACCCATCTGATTTCCTCCCGGTTTCCGTTTTCCTGCGGTTTGATATGGTTTTCAAACAGATCGGAAATCTTTTTCTTATAATGTCCGATCAATGCCGCGTCATTTTTATCCGGATAGCTTTCCATCGGACCTCTGCCATACCATTCTGCCGTTTCTGCCCCCGGGGACAGTACCGACTGTGTGCCGATTTTTGGTAAAAACGGAACACGCTCGCCTTTTTTATACTCTCCCGGCTCTGCCTCAATTTTCACATGCATGTGTGCATCCGCATAAAACGTCCAGTGATAGGTCACCCGAAAGAGCGGCTTATAGGATGGTGCAGCAAGCACTCCGCGGCATGTGATACAAATGCATTCTGCCGATTTTCTCTCGGCTTGTATCTCACGAACGTAAGCTTTTAGCTGATACACACCGGCATTTTTCCAAATTTTAAAGAACCCGTCATCATTTCCAAAACACCAGTCATTATCCATCACCGGACGGCTGACCTGAAGCCGCGGTCCAAGATCAATCAGCTTTTTTCCGTAATAGGTATAATTTTCAATTGTTCCGGAAAGCTTGCTAAACTCTACGCAAAAGCCCTCTCCGGAAAGAACAAACCGTTCCTGTTCCTCCCAGATGTCAATGATCTTACCCGGATTTCCGACAGTATCTTTTTTCTGTTTTGCAGCCGAGAGAAGCACTTGCTTGCGGCAAAGCTCATAGCCTGCATCTGCCCATGCCGTCTTTTCCCGTATTTTAAAATGCAGATTTAAGAAATATTCTCTCTCGCTTGTAAAACAGGACGAATCATACGGCACTGCAAGCCTCGCTTTCTGATGCGGGCAAACCTCCGGAAGATCGCATTTCCCCTCCTGCACCACACATCCATCCTCTATCACTTCCCATGTGAAGTACAGTCCTGACAATCCAAGCATATCATACCGGTTAATCAGCTCAATTTCTCCTGCGTTCTCCTTCACCTCAATCGGTGCATAAATGTTTTTCATATGCAATAGTCCGGTATGCGGTGTCCGATCCGGAAAGCACAAGCCGTCACAGCAGAAGTTTCCGTCATTCGGAACATCTCCGTAATCGCCGCCATATCGGTAACACGGCTCTCCTTTTTTATTGACATCTAACACTCCATGGTCTGCCCATTCCCAAACACAGCCGCCCATACACCGGTCATACTGATAAAACAGATCCACATATTCCCGAAGTCCGCCGGGACTGTTTCCCATGGAATGAGCAAATTCACATAAAAACAGCGGTTTTTGGTTTGTTTCATCCCGGACATAGTCCTCACACACCTCCAGTGTGGGGTACATTTCAGACGCAACATCCAGGCATTTCTGATTTTCCGGTTTCTTTGCACATTCGTAATGGATGGGTCGGGTCGGATCATAGGAATGAATGTAGTCTGCCATTGCCGTGTGGTTTTTTCCCTCTCCGGATTCATTTCCGAGCGACCACATCACCACCGACGGATGGTTGATATCCCGTTTGACCATCCGTTCTGCACGGTTTACATGCAGAGCCTGCCAGTCCTCATCCTCTGCCAGCCGGTTCCACTCCTCAACAAACATTCCCCCATGCGCCTCTACGTCCGCCTCGTCGATCACATAAAGTCCGTACCGGTCGCACAAATCTAAAAAATATGTATCCGGAGGATAGTGCGATGTCCGGACAGCATTGACATTATGCTGTTTCATCAAAAGCACATCCTGCTCCATCAGCTCCCGGCTCTTGGTATATCCATGGTCGGGCGAGGTGTCGTGATGATTAACGCCTTTCAGCTTGACCGGATTTCCGTTGATTAAAAACACACCGTTTTGAATCTCAATTGTCCGGAATCCAATCTGTATATAATAAATTTCCGCAATCTGTTCATCTTTGATAAGCTCTGCTTTCAGCTGATATAAATTCGGAGTTTCCGCTGACCAGAGCGCCGGATTTTTAATTTCAAGCCGGCATTCCATGCTCTGCTCTGCCGGGAGCGTTTTTTCTGCAACACATTCTCCCTGATCCTCTAACGTCAGCCGGACGCGGTATTTTTCTTTCGGATGGAGCATGCATGCTTTTACAAAAACAGCTCCTTGTTTCTCGCATAGCTTTGCAGAGGTTTCTATATGATATAACTCACAGGATTCCTTTGCAACCAAATAGACACTTCGGAAAATTCCGTTAAATCTCCACATGTCCTGACATTCCAGGTAGCTTGCAAAGCTATACTGATACACCTGAACTGCAACCACGTTTTCCCCCTCGCAAAGCAGATCGGTAATATCAAATTCTCCCATCATGTGACTTCCCTGAGAAAATCCTGCGTTCTTTCCGTTTACCCATACACGGTATGCACTGCACACTCCGTCAAACACAAGATGGATTCTTTTCTTCTGAAAATCCTTTGGAACAGTAAACATTCTGCGATAGCATCCCACATGCGTTTCCATTGGAATATATGGCGGATCGGCAGGAAACGGATAGCGGTTATTCAGATACTGCTTTTTTCCGTATCCCTCTGTCTGCCAGCAGGAGGGCACTCTGATCTCATCCCAGGAATCGTCTGCATATGCGGATTCATAGAAATCCTCCGGAACTTTTAACACGTGCTGATAAAAAGAAAATCTCCACATGCCATCCAGCGACATACAATATTTTGATCTTTTGTATACACTTCCATCATCCTCTTTCCCGTACGGAATGAGATCGGCGTGTTTTTTGAAAAGCCCCTCCTCAATCCGATTGAGATCCATAAATTCCCTCATCATTGATTCTCCCATTTTTATTACTTTGTTTAATTCTATTGTATCATACCGGAATGCACTTGTATATATAACGATTCCGAGATTGACTATAATATTTTTGACTTTTCCAGGAAATAAATGCTTAAACTTATTTTTTTAAAAAATTACTTGAATTATAAAACATTATGTGCTATACTGAAATAGGCATTTGATTTATATTTAGTTGTTTTTAACAATCTTTATAAAAAATAATGTAGAAAAAAATCGGACAGAAATTATGAACATTTTTCTGTGTTGGTACTTTTCTGACTTTACAAACGTCAAATTGCTTAAAATACAATTTTGAACAAAAGGGTGGTTTTATGATTGATAAATATTTAGCTCCGATCATCGACTCAAAGGATAAGGAGCTGCCTTTATATGTGGTAACAGTCGGACATTATGAGCAGCACAAAATTAACCGCCCCTACGGCATTCCGCATCATCAGATTCTTTTAACAGTTGAGGGTTCCGGAATTATGCATATTGACAAAAAGAAATTTACTCTGACACCAGGCAGCATTCTGATTACACCGCCCCACACACCGCAGCAATACCGACCGGTCAACCATTGGACGACAATGTATATCACCTATGTTTCCAACTGGGCAAGCAACTATTTTCTCTGGTCCAGCAGTGTGGTATATCCGGAGCATTTCAAAACCTATACCGACCTGATTACAAATATGCTTTCCATGAGCAAATCCCCCGACTTTTGCCGCCAGTCCTCACCGGCGCTATACGATTTTCTGCTCAGACTGCATTCAGATGTGACCGATCTGTACAAAACAAATTCCCACCTGCCGCCGGTTCATGATTATATTGAAAACCATTTCTTCGAGGATCTGAACCTGACATTTTTAGCAGAAATGTGCGGATTAGTTCCGGAGTACTTTTCCAGAATCTATAAAAAGTCCTACCATATGAGTCCGATGGAGCATGTACATAAACTTCGGATGCAGGAGGCAAAGAAAAAACTGATTTTTTCCTCCACCCCCATTGCCACAATTGCAAAATCTGTCGGCTATAACAGCCCCAGTCATTTCGGAAAATTGTTCCGGCAACAGGAGGCAATGTCTCCGAATCAGTTCCGCGCATTATACAAGCATACATAAAAAAACGAGCCGGAAAGGCTCATTTTTTTATGCTGTAATTTTCAGGATTTCCCGAACAAGCTCTCCCAAATCCTCCGGTTTTGGTTCTTCTGTGCATTCTGCCGCAGCAAAATCATAATCAAGCTGCACCCAATCAATTGAATCTGTCGGGGTTGTGCCAAAGGACTTTCTAAGCTCCTCAAAATAAAGTTTCCAGCGTTTCTGATAGTACGGCAGCATTCCGTTCCATTCCCGGTATGCATAGTCCCGCAGTTCTGATGCACCCTCCTTGGATGCCCACAGGAGCAGGATATTTTTTGCATTCATGCGAAAGTTCTTCCGATGTTCTTCATCCTCAGAATAGTCCTCTGCCCGTTTGACCCATACATCCAGACGCGTCCGGGGATTTGTTCCCATCAGGCGATTGTCAATCTCAAACAGTGACAGGAATTTTTCAACATAATACTCAAACTTCTCCCGATTCTTCTCCTCATAGCCGCAGCGAAAGCCATCTAAATAACCTCTGCCGGTTTCTGCGATCAGCTGACGCGCATAGTCCATCAAATCCAGCCGGTAGCATGCGCAGTCTTTCAGCTTTTCATACTCTTTCAGCAGCCGTTTGGTAATCGTTCGGAGAATATCCGCCCCGTACCATTCCGGAACAGCCGACCAATAGGAAACGGTATCTGCATGCAGCGCCGGTCTTGCGCAGAGGATGGATTCTCTGCCGCGGTATGTATTTTCTGCAGTGATGGTGTAAATCTGATCGAAAATCAATCGGTAGGTTTCCATTAAATTTTCATTCAAATAACCATAGCGCGAAGAAATGCAGGAACAGAGAAAAGCATCCTCCTCCATTGGCAGGCTGTGGACGGCGGTTTTGGAAAATGCGTCAAAAACCGGCTCGTCCATTTCGATTGCCTCCATGGTCATGCCGATTCCGCAAAGTCTCTTTTCCGGTTCTTTCAAAAGTTTTGCCGGCTCTTTTAAAAATGCTTTGATATTACCGTCCTGCTTTCGCGTTCCTCCAAAATTCGGCGTGCACATATAAAGCCACGGATAGCCGTGGTAGCCGTCAAATTCCTCCGTCAGTTTATCTGCACTCAAAAATCCTACTAATACTTCATCCCGGGAAAAGCCTTCTAAAATCTCCTGTTTCGGATTTGTCTGCCACCCCTGCAAAAACCATACGCCGTTTTTGGAATGCTCGCGCATTTTTTCTGCAACCGCTTTTGTAAATCCGGTCATATCGATTCCATCTGTTTTTCCGCCCTCATGAAACGGATCGCCGGAAAAATAATGAATCTCCCCAAAATGCTCTTTGGTCTTTTGATAAAAAAGGTCTGCGACACGGTCAAACATCGGATCCTCCGGCAGGAGCAAAGGCTGTCTTTGGAATGCATAACACCAAATCCCCTGATCTGCCGGCTTTGATTCCGGAAAATACGTTGAAAAATCAAGCGGTACCATACCGAAAAATCCCGGCATCATAATTCCGAGTCCTAATTCCCGAAAACGGTTGTTCATTTTTTGACTGAGCGCTTTCTGCTTTTCATACCACCAGGACGGCAGATTTCCTAAAAATCCGGTCATATTCCCCATCCATTGCCAAGGCAGATAGGCAGGTCCTGCAAGATATTCCGAAACATTCGGATACCCAAGCTCCCGGAGCATATCCCGTTCCACAATTTCATGCCCTACAATATTAAGAGCAAGGTTGACGCCGGACAGCGCCATCCAGTCAATCAGACGTTCATATTCTTTCCAGCCCGCAAAAAGCAGGGTATAGGTAAAGGTGCAGTAATTCATAAAATACCGATACACAAACTGCGACGTCTGGCAAACAGTCTCCCCCACCGCAGGCGGCACTTCGGGTAAATTCATGTTTTCTGTGATCGGTCCAAAATAGCAATGGCATTTTTCGGTCAGATAACAATTAAATGCAGTCGCTGCACTTATGGTGTTATTTGCCTCAATCACAATCTGGCTGCCGCGGTCGTACATGCGGTAAAAATCCATATCATGCTCTGCGCCCGTTTGCACAAATAAAAATTTTTGAACATACTCCTCCCGTCTGCAAACTCTGAAAATCAACGCTCTCAGAGCGTCTGCATCCAAAACATCCGGAAGATTCTGTTTCTTTTTTTCGACTACCTGTTCAAGCATTTTCCAATCCTCTCTTTCCTTGTCTAATGCTATTGTAACATTTTTGCAGGCTCAAATCAATCTCATATTTCCGAAATATACTATAACATTATTGACTTTTTTATTCTTTCATACATTTTTACCGAGAGTGGATATTGCCGATATATGAGCTTCTCGGCATAAGCAGCAAAGAAATGCCGCAAGCCCTGATTTTACAAGGGTTTGCGGCACTCTCCTTAAATTACTAATTTCGGTGAAGCATTAGACCGTTTACAGGCTAAAGCTTATGAGAAAAATAAGTTTTATATGGGTACAAAAAAGAATTAAAAAAATGGCTGGGAGTCTGCATTCAAG
>CAKSJF010000088.1 GCA_934462945.1 uncultured Clostridia bacterium
GTTTTGCGGAGTGCATGAGGTTACGCTGAATGTTTTCTCCTCTGCGCGTGCAAAGGAAAAAAACGAAAGTAAAATCGAGAGAATTAAAATCTCTGACAAGACTTGTTTCAATTTCATAGGTTCTTCTCCTTTTCCTGTTACTGTCCGCTATAAAGCTTTAAATATTTGTCAAATACAACTGCTGCCTGTGCTCTGGTTGCACAAGCTTTCGGATCAAAGCGACCGTCTCCGACACCGCTTATGATTCCTTTTTCATAAAGTGCATAGACTGCATTTTTTGCATATCCGGAAATATCGCCGTCATCTGCAAATGTAAACGTTCCCTTTTCTGCATTCTCTCCCGAGATCATGCGGTATAGAATCACCGCCATGTCCTCTCTGGTAATCAGCTGATCCTTTCCGAATACATCCTCGGAAATACCGCTTACTAATCCGTTCTGATAAGCGCTGGAAACATACGGATAGCTCCAATGGTCACCCGGAACATCCGAAAATGCACTCTGTGCATTCCGATTAAAAAGATTTCCTGCATCCACAGCCATTTTTGCAAATTCTGCCCGTGTAACATTTTTATTCGGCTGGAAATTACCGTCCTCAAAGCCTTTTACAATTCCCTTTTTAGAAAGCGTCTCAATGCTTGCCTTTGCCCAAAAATCCTCCGGAACATCCGGGAATAGCTGCTCCTTTTGTTCCTCATTCTTGATTGTGACATTGGTTGCAACCATCGGTTTGGAGCTGCTGCCGCCGCTGCTGCCTCCGCCGCCACCGCCGCCAGTACCGCCGCCGGTGGTATTTGAGTCTTTATACTGATCGTATGCTTTTTGCAGTTCGTCCTTAATTGCCTTTGGTGTAGACGCTGTGGTTTTCTGCATTGCCGCATAGATTTTCTCTGCATTTTTGTTCTGATCAATCTTTTGGAGCAGAGCGGAAATATCATTTTCTCCGGTAAAGGCTGCCTTTGCAAGCGTCAGAATTTCCCGGACAGCGTCTGCTCCGCTCTTAATAGAAAATGCCTCATTAATGACCTTTACCGACAGTTGTTCCACAAGAGACTGATAGCTTTCACTCTTTTTCTGCAACGCAAGCGCGGCAACATTTTTCCGGTTTGCATTTTCTAAGGAATCCGCAAAAATTGTTTTGATTCCCTCCGGCAGGATTCCGTTTTCCCCGCCGATAATTTCAGACAGTATTTCAGTATCGGAAACCTGATCTAAAAGGATCGCAAGCGCATTTTGATTGATTGCGTCCTCAAGCTCCGAAACCTTAGTAAACTGCTTGCTTTCAGAAAGCTTTTGCGCAAATACGTCTAACTGCTCCGGCAGATTTTGCACTAAATAGTCATAGGTGTTAAGCGGATGATCTAATTCTGGATAGACATTTTCGCATGCCGTCTTTGTCTGACTCGGATTTCCCAATCCCTGATTGATCATTGCTAAAAGCTCCTGATCGGTCAGCGTTGTAAAACGAACGGCTTCGGCTTTTACCTGATACCCGTTTAATGTTTTCACGCTTTCCGGAATGGTTACAGTATAGCTTGTTCCCCGTTTTATTTTTGCAGAGTCCATTGCAAGCCAAACCTGATAATAGTTTCCGTCCCGGATTTCTGCTTTCGCGTCTGCGTCCGGAGAAAGAGTGATACCGGAGATCGTTCCCGGATCAACCGGCTGATCAAACACTAACTTTATCGCCCCATTTTGTTTTAACACACCGGTCTGACCGTTTGTCGGTTCGGAGGAAATCAGGCTTGCATCCTGCTCTCCTGCCTGAATGGTGGTAAAGGAGATTTTTTCAGCAGGCGCACTGCCGTCTCTCATAGACTGTACACCCGAAAGATCAAGCGTATAGGTTTTTCCGGTTTCCATGCGGTCAAATTCCACATGGCAGCGGTATAGATCATTTGCGTCAAAGGTGACATTCTTTACATAGTTTTTCGGTTTTGTCTTGATTCCATCAGCAAGACTTCCCAGCTTGACCGGTGCGGTAAATTCCAAATCTGCCGAAAGTCCGATCGGAGTTACTTCGGTTTGCCCATTTTGCAGGGTGGAGTTTTTGATACTAAGCGCCGTTTGCGGTGCATAGGCAGTATCGTAAAGCGTCCATTCATCAATGGATAATCCGGATACGGACTGCGGACGAATGGAGATATTTGCAATTTTCTCCCCTGCCTCCAGCCGGAAATCAAAGCCGACAAACGTCCATTTTCCGGTTTCTAAGGCTGTCTTTTTGGTATCCCACCGGTCGCCCTCTTTATAGAACGCAAAAGCAACATTCTGATCAGCGTCTGATTTGAGCCATGCAGACATATAGTAGGTCGTGCCGCTGTCTAAGTCTGCTGTGAAAAAGACCGGCTGATCGCCCCAGGCAGGATTGATTTTCAAAACGCGGTTTTCTCTGCCGTAAAGAGACTGATCTGTTACAAGGGAAAGTGATTTTCCCCCGTTTCCGTCGCCAAACTCTTTGAGCGCCATATTATCTTCAAAGTCGCTGCAAGGCGTCAGATTGATAAAGCCTTTTGCAGTTGCAAAGGAAAATTTCTCCTGCCCGGACAGATTGCCGTAAACAGACGGAATGCCCGATACGGAAATTTCATAGGTTTTGTTATTTTTCAGGTTTTCCTTTAATTTCATTACTAAAATATTCTCTGCATTCCCCTTGACAAGTTCAAACGGAACAGCCGGTGTGATTGAAACACATTTGTCCGACAATTCATCAAACCGAATATCTGTAGAATATTTCAGCGTGATTTCCCCAAGCGCGACCGGAACGGCAGTTGCTCCGTTTTCCGGATTGGTTTCTTTTAGGGTTTGTTCCGGATATTTGTCCGATGTGGTAAAGGTGATTTTTGCATTGTCTGAAACAGAATCGCCATATACCGTTTTCATTTCGGGTAAAAAGCTTACGCTATAGCTTTTTCCAAGCCCTGCGTCCGGAATCAGCAGGGTGATTGTATCTGTAAATTCGCCGGAAATCGGAGCGATGTTATATTCCGTCTCCGGTTCAATCTGAATGTTCGATTTTGTAATTGTTTCTGTTTTTATATATTTGTTCCATGTAACCTTGATTTCGGTGTTTACCGGATCTACTCCCTCTTGTCCGTCTGTTGGATTTGAGGAGGTGATCTGTGCTTTGCCTGCCTGCATCTTTTCTCCAAGCTCCCAGGTTAACATCGGATACCCATGGTTCATCGTTCCTAAGATATCGCGCGAGTATGCGTCCCCTAATGTCGGGGCAAGCTCCTTTAACTCAGATGGAGTAACCTTTTGTCCGAGCCACTCCCAGGTGTTAAAATTATTCCATCCGTTATAATGTCCCTGTGAATTTGCATAGCAGTTTTTTAAGGTTACCGAATAGCCTGCTCCCGGATTCGGTGCAAATTGGTTGGTGTCTGAATAGCAGTTTTCTAATGTAATTGTGCTTGTTTTTTCAAGCAGACCGAAAAAGTCTCCCCTTAGCATAAAGCTTGCAATTTCTTTGCTTGTTCCGGTTGCATAGCAATTTTTAAATATAATACTAGAGCCTGCAGCAGCCCAGCTGACAAAGCCGCCTGTCCATTCATTACCGGATATAGTTCTCTGATAGACAGTGTCGCGGAGAAAACAGTTTTCAACCGTAATATTTCCGAATGCCTGCCCGATCATTGCCGCTGTTTTCATGCCGCCATTTGTGATGCGAACCTTGGTATTGATCATACCAAGATTTTTGATCACCGCGCCGTCTCCGGCTGCGCCAAATAAGCCGTTTGATCCATACCCGCCGGAATTTGCGGTAACGGTAAAATTCTTAATCACGTGTCCGTTTCCGTCGAATGTTCCGCGGAACGGATTTTGATCCGTTCCGATCGGAACACTGTCCGTTCCGTTTCCCCAGACATAGCTGAAGCCGGAAAAATCTATATCGGCTGTAAGCTTATAATACTTTCCCTCGCTGTCGCCCTCAATTAATGTAAGCGCTGTTTCCTGCAGCTCTGCCGCACTGCCGATCAGTATTTCCTCTGACTCAGCAGCTGCCAGCCCGGAAAAAATTCCGAGCAGGAGCACAAGAGCCGTGATCACACTAACAGTTCTTTTTCTCAAAGTTATCATCCTTTCTGCAGCCAATATAGCATGCTTTCATTTTATTGGATTGTCTCTCCCATAGACATCTGCGGCTGCATGGAACCGCTTAAAATAAAGATCTTCACTCCGCTTGTTTCAGACGGAATATTCACTCCCAGATCAATCATGCCGGATTCTGTTACATCTGCTGATTGAACTGATTCCAATCTTCCGTTTTCATCATAAACGCACGCATAAAGCTTGCCTGCGTCCTGTGTTCTCTTTTCTACAATCACATTTTTTAACTGTCCGTCTCTTAAATTGAAGCTCTTGATCGTGTCAAGTCCTGCCTCCCAGGCAAGCACCGGATAGCCGTTGTTTTTATTTTGAGTATCATCTGCAAACGCTGTGCCGTAAAGATTGGTTTTTAATACTTCCGGCGTGAGCGTATTTCCGAGCCATTCATAGGTATCATAGTTGTTCCAACCCTTAGAATGCCCTTCTGCATTTGCATAGCACTGGCTCATATTAACCGTAATATTTGACGTATTATTTGGTTTTGGAGCAAATTGGTTGGTATCTGTGTAACAGTTGGTTAAGGTAACCGTGCTGTTTTCACCCCATGCAAAGAACTCTCCGCGGAGCTGGAATGCTGTGATCGCACTGTTTGTACCGGTTGCATAGCAATTCTTGATTGTAAGATTTGTGTTGTCCAATACTGCAACAAAGCCTGCGCCCCAGTCATTTGCATTTTCTGAATAGGTGGTATTCCGTAAAAATGCGTTTTCAATCGTAACATTTCCTGCTGCCTTTCCGACAAGTGCGCCGGTATGTGTATAGGTTGCATGCAGGCGAACACTGGTGTTTTCCAAACCAAGATTTTTAATCACGGCACCGTCTCCGACTGCGCCAAAAAGACCGCTTGATCCTTTTCCGCCGGATTTTGCTGTGACTGCAAAATTCTTAATGACATGTCCGTTTCCGTCAAATGTTCCGCAGAACGGGATATCATCTGTTCCAAACGGAACGCTGTCTGTCCCATTGCCCCAAACATAGGAAAAACCGGAGAAATCCAAGTCGCGCATCAGCTTATAATTGAGCTTTGATTCATTGTTGGTATTTGCAAGCATTGCAATCGCTAAATTCTGAAGTTCCTGCTCCGAATTAATCTCAATTGTCTGCGTTTCTTCTCCCAACTCCCAGCGCAGTACCGGATAACCGTTATTGACAAGGTTCTTATCAGCTGCAAAGCCAATGCCCAATGCTGCATTTTTCAGATCGGCAGAGGAAAGCTGCGTTCCGAGCCATTCATAGGTTTCATAGTTATTCCACTGCTTATAATGTCCTTTTGCATTTGCATAGCACTGGCTCATATTAACCGTAATTTTTGACTGATCACTTGGTTTCGGTGCAAATTGGTTGGTGTCTGTGTAACAGTTGGTTAAGGTAACCGTGCTTTTTTCACCAGCTGCAAAGAATTCTCCGCGGAGCTGAAAGCCTGTGATCGCACTGTTTGTACCAGTTGCATAGCAATTCTTGATTGTAAGATTTGTGTTGTCCAATACTGCAACAAATCCTGCGCCCCAGTCGTTTGCATTTTCTGAATAGGTGGTATTCCGTAAAAATGCGTTTTCAATCGTAACATTTCCGGTTGCTTTACCAATCAGTGCGCCTGTGTGTGAATAGGTTGCATGCAGGCGGACATTGGTGTTTTCAAATCCAACATTTTTAATCACCGCGCCGTCTCCGGCTGCACCGAAGAAACCGCTTGAGCCAAATCCGCCGGAATTAGCCGTTACCGTAAAATTTTTGATCACATGACCGTTTCCGTCAAAATGACCCTGAAACGGACGTCCGTCATAGCCGAACGGAAAGCTGTCCGTTCCGCCTCCCCACGCATACGAATAACCTGTAAAATCAATATCAGCGGTTAACATATAGTATTTTTGTGCTGCTGTTGCATCATCACCAAAGGACGCCGCCCATGCCAAATCCTGCAGCTGCTTTGCACTTGAAATTAAAATCGGATTATTCTCGCAGTCCCCCGCCTCGCTTTCGCTTGCATGCGTAAGCCCCGTTGAACAGAGTGTAAGAACTAAAGATGTCGCCAAACATATTAACTTTTTCATTCTATTACCTCCTGAATTTTTTTTATCGAAACAGTTTCAAACATAAAATGCTGCAATATTCATGACTACTGCGCTTTTTCTGCCGGGAAAGGCTTGCGCAAGCCTTTCCCGGCAAGCTTTTTGAAACTATTTACCGAACCTCATAGGGTGGTGCAATTTTCCACCAGCCCTGACCGCCATCCCAGCACCATAGATAGCCATCCTTCGGATTGACCACAATCTGCTGCGGTCCGACTGCTGCGGACGGACCGGTCTTAACAATGGACGTACTGTCTCCCATAGAAGTCAGATTCTGGAACGTCTCGCCGCGGTCGCAGGAACGCCATGCTCCGGCAGTGGAAAGTCCGTCTCCGTTATATCCGGCAGCATACAGAATGTCCGGATGCTTCGGATCAAGCGCGATCAGCTGCCAGGATGCATTTCCTCTTTTTTCGCTCTTGACAAGATTTCTGGTTAGATTCTTTTGTTCGTTATCCTCCACACGCACCAGGGTTGTTGCAGAATACCATGGTCCTGCCGCATAATATAAAATGTCGTTAATTCCGTCATACTCCAGATCCCAAATGGTGATACCGCTGCCCCAAACCGTTGTTACAGAGGACATTGCCGTCTCATTGTCTATCTTGCATCGCATCAGCGGAAGCCAGGTATCGCCGTTATCGTAGGAAACGACAATGATACCGTTTCCGGCAGAACCGTAAAGTTCCTTATTATGATAGTAATTAATTGCAAGCACCATCTGGCATCCTTTCATTTCCTGCCAGGTTTCTGCCCGATCCTTACTATAATATTCTCCGGCAAAAAGTGCGTCAGAATCTCCTGCCGACTGCCAAAACGAGGTTGCCGCGCGTGCCGTACCGTTCTTTAAATAGAGTCCGGTATCTGTCCAGGTTTCACCGCCGTCCTTGGAAACGCATAAGTATCTCGGATTGTACCAGCCGTCAGAAAGACCTGCAAAAAGCAGGTTTTCATCCACTGCATAAGAACCGTAAGCATTCCAGTACTTGCCTGCCGCTTCAAGCGGTTTCCAGGTTTCGCCGCCGTCATAGCTGATAATTCCGTCTAAGTCCTGCGCACCGGCATAGAAGATATCCGGCGAATAGGGGTTAAAGTTTGCACGGGATGCCGGCGGAATACCGCAGTAGCCCTCCGCGTCCCAGATAAAGGTTTTTCCTGCGTCATCACTGGAGGTGATCCAGTCGCCGCCTAAAGACCACACCTTGTTCTCATCGGTCGGATGCCAGGCAAAGGGATGCTGACGGTTATGGGCAAAGAAGAAATCCTTCGAGGTGTCATAATCGCACTGCGTCCAGGTTTTTCCGCCATCGTGCGAATAATATCTTTCATTGCGGTAATTCAGCCAATCGCGCCGGTCTACCAGCATTTTATCCGGGTTTGCAGGGCTGACTGCCAAACCCATGGTGATATTCCGCACGTCGGTTAAATTCGTCTTAACCGGGAACGTTTCACTCGGAATCCGGGTAAAGGTTTCACCGCAGTCCTCCGAAATCATCACGCCCTTGCTGTCGTTAATATAGACATTGTCCGGTCTGGTTTTTATCACATCCAGGCTCATGATCGGTTCGCCTCGGAGCTTTGTGGTAAAGGTTTTTCCGCCGTCCTTGCTGATGTGAAAGCCCTTATCGTTTGCAACATAGACATATCCCTTTTCCGGGTGTACCTTAATATATCCGTCCGACATTTCCTCGTTTACCAAAAACCA
>CAKSJF010000089.1 GCA_934462945.1 uncultured Clostridia bacterium
TTGACATTTCATTGTTTTACCATTCCTTTCTTCTTTTGAAAAATGTCGCGCAAAATAAAAAAGCAGCAACCCCAAAAGGATTGCCACAGCAGTTATTTCTGTGCGCACCGCAAAAAACAGACGCAGCTGTTTCTATTGCTTCTGCGAAAGCTCGCTTTGCAAAGCAATATCAAAGCAGGTCTTCTGACTCCGATCCTATCAAAAAGCGTCCCATTTTCAAGCCTTCTCAGTTTCCCAATGACCGGCTTTCGCCAACGAAAAAAGGACATTCAGACCGATACAGCGACTGGTATCGTCCGGGATTCTCACCCGGTTCCCTTTTCATGCAAAGCGCCCCGAACGGGCAGCCTGCACACTTTGTTTGCAACTATAGTATACCACAAAATTTTCCGGATGTAAAGACATAATTGTAAGCTTTGCGCTGCAAAGTTGACAAAGATGCGGGAGAAATGTTGATTTCTGATTGTGATTGTGCTAAAATAGAGAAAAAAAGAAATTGGTGAAATTTGTGATAGGACTTGGAACGATTATAAACAGTGCAAGCATTCTTTTGGGTGGTGTTGCCGGACATTTTACCGGGCGCTTTTTCGGGAGCAGGCAGCAGGAGGCTCTGAACCGTGCCTGCGGTGTCAGTATTCTATTTATTGCCATTGCCGGGGCAATGGAGGGCATGTTAAAAATAGAGAATGGAAAAATTGCAAGCGGAAAATCCATGCTGGTGGTTTTGTGTCTTGCAATCGGTACGGTAATCGGGGAGCTTTTGAGAATTGAGGATCGGTTTGAACAGTTTGGAGAATGGCTGAAAACAAAATCCGGAAACAGTTCAGATGCCGGTTTTGTCAATGCATTTGTCACAGCATCGCTGACGGTTTCAATTGGTGCAATGGCGATTGTGGGCGCGATTCAGGACGGAATTATGAACGATTATTCCACCCTTTTGGTAAAATCGGTTTTGGATTTTATCATTATTGTGGTGATGACTTCCTCTATGGGAAAGGGATGTGCCTTTTCTGCCATTCCGGTTTTTATATTTGAGGGCAGTATCACGCTGCTTGCACGGCTGATTTCTCCGATTATGACCGAAACCGCAGTTTCCTATCTGTCCTTAATCGGTTCGCTTTTGATTTTCTGCATTGGTGTAAATTTAGTGTGGGGCAAAAAACTGAATGTGGCAAATATGCTGCCTGCCGTTTTTTTCGCAATTTTGGCGGCATATCTTCCATGGAATTTTTAAATGATTCTGTTCACATGGGTTGAAAGAGTCAATCTGTTTTGCTCATTCAGAAACCCTGCATGCAATTTCCGCAGGGAGAATAGCCTTGTTCGTAGGCTTCCTCCGGGGTTTGGAAAATGGCGCGGTTTTCTTCACTCGGAAGCGACTTGCAGGAGGGAATATGCAGCTTTTTGCTTTTCTTGTTTCCGATATATTCCTCTGCTTGTGCTTTTGGGGTCGGTGCGGGGGAGGAAGACGGCGTTTTCACATTTTCTGTCTGAACCTCATGACCGTCACTGGTGATGATAATATCCCCTAAAAGATCGGTTCTTAAAATAGTCGCTCCGGCATCTTGTAAACGGCTTAATGCTTCCTCGGTCGGGTGTCCGTAGGAATTGTCCCTGCCAACAGAAATGACGGCATATTCCGGCATAACCTCGCGCAGAAACGGATAGGTGGTGGAATTTTTGGAGCCGTGATGACCAACCTTTAAAACGTCCGCTTTCAGATCATAATGGCAGGATAGAATTTCCTGTTCTTCTTCACGCTCGGCATCGCCGGTAAAGAGAAAGGCGGTGTCGCCATAGGTGATTTTCAAGACGATGGAGGTGTTGTTTGTGTCCGCACCGTCCTCGTTTACCGGACCTAAAATCTGCACACTGCTGCTCCCAAGAGTGAATTTGTCGCCGGCTTTCGGGTGGATGATTTCTTTTTTCTGTTCTTCTGCCTTTTTTAAAAAATTCTGATATGCTTTGGACGATGCTCCGGTTTTCGGAGCATAAATTTCGTCTGCCGGCATCACCGAAAGAGGACCGGATAAGCCGCCGGCGTGATCCTCATGCGCGTGCGTGCAGATCACATAATCTAAATGATCCACGTTCTGCTTTTTCAAATATGCAACCACCACATTGCTGTCCTCTGTATTTCCGCCGTCAATCAGCATTGCCTGATCGCCGCAGAGTACTAAAGCAGAGTCCGCCTGACCGACGTCAATATAATGCACGGCAAAACCGTTTTCTTCCGATCCCGGAATACCCGCCTGCGGCGTGCAGCCAGTCAGAAAGATCAGTGTGTATAAAAGTGTAAAAATTGACTGAAACATAAATTCTCTCCTTTTTTGTACCTACAAAACGCGTTGCAGCGTTTGGCACCCTTTTTTTACATACCCTTAATATTGGTTGTTTTCATTAAGCATTTTTCAGTTATTTTAAAACTTTTTTATGCCGCTGCATTTGTATTTATCGTTTCAATAACCTTGCGAATCCCTGCCCATACAGAAAGATCTGTAAAAATTTCAACAACACTGCCCCGATCCGTAAGCGGTGCATCCTGAAGTACCGAGCTTTTTCTATTATGAATCTATATACATATCATTGCTTATACATATTTCACAGAAAGCCTTTCCAAAATCAGTTATAGCAATATAGCTATCAATATAGTCAATTGTTTTATATTCAGTTTTAGATAAATCCATTTTGCTTATTTTAGATACAATATAAGGATGGTGTTTAAGCGTATCGTATTCTCCAGGTTTAAGGCTTGAAAACGTTTCAGCTTTTTCAAGCAATCCAAGACGGATAAGATTATCAAAGTAATTGTTCAAATCTATCTTCTGTTCACAATTAGCTTTTTCTCCTATGTCAGTAAAATTTTTTACGATGGATACACCATAACCTTCTTCATTATTCAGCCTAACGGTAATCGTAGGAACTACAGATTCTATTTTAAACTGTTTTAATAATCGGGCTTCATCAGGAGAAAGCTGCTTTATGATTTCTACAAATCCTGGGTGAACCCCCCTTTTTACAACTTTATTCATAGAGTTTGCAAGAAGATTTGCATACATATCTCTAAGATCTTCATTATCCATACAATAGCTTATGTATTGCAAAGCAGGAACTGCAATATGAGGATCGGGTGATTCAATTAAATCGGGAGAAATATTTTCTAATTTCTGTTCAAGCAATCTTTTTGTTTCCTCAATGTTATATTCTTTTTGCAAAACCCACTTTTCAACCGGTGACAATGCAGCCTTTATTGCACGGGGAACTAACCCAATAAGTTCACCGGTTGGTTTGGCTATTGGTTTTCCGGCATCGTTATATACATCTTTTGCTATTTCTTTTACTGTTTCTTTAGCAATATCTACCGCTTCGTTTTCGGTCATATATTTCACCTACCTAAAATATTTTTGCATTAGTGCTTTTTTAGTAATTCTAACTTTTCAAGGCTTTGCTTAATTTCACATTTTGATTTGCCGGTCTGTTTACAGAATTTCTCAAGTAATCTGCTCAATTACATCGAGGGGATTCACCAATCCCCCTGATGCGAATATATCCCAAAGACCGTCTATTTTATTTTTCAGTTCACCTGTAATCATCCGTTATTTGTCCTCTCTGTTCCCAGTAATGTCGCCTTTTAATTTGGTCATTTTCCTATATTATGACATAATTACATTATAATATGTTATCTTGTGTTTGTCAAGGAAATAAACTCATTCAAAAACCGTAGTCATTTTTCTGATTTAGATTTTTGTACACGAGTTTTTGTGATAATAATATTTGATATCCTCATAAAATTCAATATGATTTAAAATGCTTATGCTCTGTTGAATTTACAAGAGACTATCCAATCAAAAAACCACCGCAACCTTCTGCATATAGAGGGATTTACGGTGGTTTTGGGATTTTATTTTAGAGCCATTCAATCGTAGCCGGTGGTTTTGAAGTAATATCATAGACAATCCGGTTCACGTGTTCTACCTCATTAATGATTCTATTTGAGGTTTTTTCGAGGACGTCATAGGGGATTCTTGCCCAGTCGGCGGTCATGAAATCGGTGGTGGTAACTGCACGGAGGGCGAGGGTATAGTCATAGGTTCTACCGTCTCCCATCACGCCGACGCTGCGCATATCGGTAATCACAGCGAAATACTGGTTAATACTGCGGTCAAGACCGGCAAGTGCGATTTCCTCGCGGAAGATTGCGTCTGCGTCGCGGAGAATCGCAAGTTTATCCTCTGTGATTTCGCCGATTACGCGGACTGCAAGTCCCGGACCGGGGAAAGGCTGCCGCCATACGAGATATTCCGGAATCCCAAGCTCAATGCCGAGCTGACGCACTTCATCCTTAAACAGATCGCGGAGCGGTTCGATAATTTCATCAAAATCAATATGCTCCGGAAGTCCGCCAACGTTATGATGGCTTTTAATCACCGATGCATCGCCCGCGCCGCTTTCGATCACGTCGGGATAAATTGTTCCCTGCACCAAAAAGTCAACAGCGCCAATCTTTTTTGCCTCCGCCTCAAACACGCGGATAAACTCCTCGCCGATAATTTTTCTCTTTTGCTCGGGTGCTGTGACGCCGGCAAGCTTTCCTAAAAACTGCTTTTGCGCATTGACGCGGATCATATGAATATCAAATTGCTTTTTGAAAACTTCCTCCACTTCGTCGCCTTCGTTTTTGCGCAGGAGTCCGTTATCCACAAAAATACAGGTGAGCTGCTTTCCGACTGCCTTATGAATCATCACGGCTGCAACCGAGCTGTCAACACCGCCGGACAGGGCGCAAAGCACCTTTTTATCTCCGATCTTTTCTCTTAAAGCTTCAATGGAACGTTTTGCAAAATCGCTCATCTGCCAGTCGCCGGAGCAATGACAAATTTTGTAGAGGAAATTATGCAGCATATCAATTCCGCGCGGTGTGTGATTCACCTCTGGGTGGAACTGCACGCTGTAAAACTGCTTTTCCCGGTTTTCGTAGGCTGCAACAGGACAGCTGTCTGTTGATGCGATAATCTGGAAGCCCTCCGGAACACGTTCCACATAGTCGGTATGGCTCATCCAGCAGATGGTATTTTCCTCAATTCCGTCAAATAAAGGACTGTTTGAAAGATGAATTTCAGTCTTTCCGTATTCGCGTTTTTCTGCGCGCGCCACACTTCCGCCCAGCTGCTGCGCCATCAGCTGACTGCCATAGCAAATCCCCAGAACCGGGATCCCCAGCTCAAATACGGCAGGGTTACATTTCGGAGCGTTTTCCGCATAAACGCTGTTTGGACCGCCGGTGAAAATAATGCCGACCGGATTTTTTTCTTTGATCTGCTCCATCGGCGCGGTATATGGCAAAACCTCGCAATAGACATGACATTCCCGGACTCTGCGTGCAATCAGCTGATTATACTGTCCGCCAAAGTCTAACACAATGACTGTTTCATTTTTCATAGTATTCGTCCTTTCAAAATATATATAATAAATATTATAGCATAATCCGTCTTTTTTTTCAACCTCTCAATCAAAAAAAGTGTTTTTTGGGAATTATATCATTGTATAAATTATTTTTTTCCACAAAAGCTAACAATAATCAACAAAAAAGGAGTGAATGACTTTGAAAAAATATATCGTACTATTTTTAATTCTATTCATGCAGACGGTTTATGCGGAGGACGCACTGGACGTATTTGAGGAATATGCCGGAGAAAAAGCGGAGCTCGTGACCTACCGTTTTCAGCTTACTGCGCAAAAGAACCGGAGCGTGGAGGACGCTTTGAAATTTGACGGAAACGGAGAAATGCCGGAATTTGAAATTGTCCGCGCACCGAAAAAAGGAACGCTTTCCTTAAATCCGGAGGACGGAACATTCTGCTACACCCCGGATCCTGACCGGATCGGCTCGGACTGCTTTTTGTTCCGGGCAGGAAACGGGGAGGAATATTCCAATATTTCGGAATGCTCTATTGAAATTTCAGACGGAGAACCGGTACAGACAGCGCTCGGCTTTGTGTATACCGATCTGGAGGGACACTGGGTGCGGCAATCGGCTGCGCGCCTGGTGCAGGAGGATGTGATGAAAGGGGAGAGAATCGGCGCGGACTATTACTTTCACCCCAATACCCAAATGACGCGCTTAGAGGCGGTCAGCGGTCTTTTATCCTGTCTGAAACAGGATTTTATGGAGGTGAGCAGGGAAGAAGCGGCGGTATTTTCCGACAGCAGCGAGCTGCCGGACTACATGAACCAGATTGCCTATCGGGCAAAAAAGCTTGGACTTCTCCGGGGAGACGCGTTCCATCCAAAAGAAACGGTAACGCGTGCGGAGGTGTTCTGCATGATCGACCGGGCAATGGCAGACCCGGCAAAAACAGATCTGAATTTGAACTACACGGATGCGCGGCTGATTCCGGGATGGGCGGTGCAGTCGGTGAAAAACCTGACAGCGGCAGGGGTTTTAAAGGGGTATGAGGATGGGACTGTCCGTCCAAACTGTGCAATCACCCGGGCGGAGCTGTCCGAACTCCTGTGCGGATTTTTGAAAAATCAGGAAACCGCTGCGGTACAGACCGTTTCCGAACGTATAAAACAGGGATTTTACGGAAAAATAGTAATATGAAAGGGGCGCGGTTTTTATGTGTCACAAAATGCAGAGAAAGGGCAGACAGACGGTTTTTCTGAAACACCCGGTTACGATATTGGAGACTGCGGCGATTGTCGGCAAAAAAGAGGGAGAAGGTCCGCTTGCAGATTCCTTTGATCAAATCTTAGAGGATGATTACTTTGGAGAAAAGTCCTGGGAAAAGGCGGAAACAAAGCTTCAGAGAGAAACGATTCTATCGGCGATTCAAAAGGCAGGCTTAAAACCGGAGCATATTGACTATGCATTTTCCGGCGATCTGCTAAACCAGTGTATCGGAGCGGAATATGCGATGCGCGAGCTTTCCATTCCGTTTTTCGGGCTGTACGGCGCATGCTCCACCATGACGGAGGGGCTGACCCTGGCGGCGCTGGTAATCAACGGCGGCACGGCAGACTACATCACAGCCTCCACCTCCAGTCATTTCTGCGCGGCGGAAAAGCAATACCGCCTGCCGCTGGAATATGGCGGGCAGAGAACCCCGTCGGTGCAATGGACGGTGACCGGGGCGGGCTGTGCCGTGCTGGCGAGAGAACCGGGACAGGTACAGATTACCCATCTGACCACCGGACGCGTGGTGGATTTTGGTGTCACTGATGCCAATAACATGGGTGCGGCAATGGCGCCGGCAGCTGCGGACACCTTAAAGGCGCATTTTCGGGAAAGCGGATTTTCGCCCTCTGATTACGACTTGATTTTAACCGGTGACCTGGGGGAAATCGGATCGGATTTGCTGTGCGACATGATGAATCAGGAGGGGTATGATATTTACACCCAGCATCAGGACTGCGGACTCTTGATGTTTGACCGGAAAAAACAGGATGTCCATGCCGGAGGGAGCGGCTGCGGATGCTGTGCAAGCGTATTTTGCGGTCATATTTTTCCGGCAATCCGCAGGGGGGAGTACCGGCGGATTCTGGTGATGGCAACCGGTGCGCTGATGAATCCGCAGATTGTGTTGCAGGGGGAGTCCATCCCCGGAATTGCGCATGCGGTCACGATTGAAAGAAAGGACGGCTGATTTGTTTGGAGTATTTAAAAGCGTTTATCGTTGGGGGATTGTTTTGTGTGGTTGGTCAGATTCTGATTGATAAAACAAAACTCACACCGGCGCGGATTTTGGTAAGCTATGTTGTGGCAGGGGTGGTTTTGCAGATTTGCGGATGGTATCAGAAGCTGATCGACTTTGCCGGAGCAGGGGCAACCATTCCGCTCACCGGCTTTGGATGCACGCTGGCAAAGGG
>CAKSJF010000090.1 GCA_934462945.1 uncultured Clostridia bacterium
ACCGCCGCCGCCGATAATTCCGCTCATGGCAGAATAGCCGAGTACGGTGGTAATGGCGATGGTGAAATTAGAAATCAGGGAGGGAATACTCTCCGGAATCATCACCTTGGTGATAATCTGGAACGGAGACGCACCCATACTCTGTGCCGCCTCTATAATATTCGGATTCACCTCGCGCAGGCTGCTTTCTACCAGACGTGCCACAAACGGAGCAGCTGCAATCACCAGCGGAACAATTGATGCTGTTGTGCCAACCACCGTTCCGATGATGAAACGCGTGAGCGGAAATACTAAGATCATCAGAATTAGAAACGGAATAGAACGGAGCAGGTTTATTACAATATTTAAAATGCTTAAAACCGGTTTTGGAAGCGGAAGCACACCGTCCTTTTCACCTGCCACAATCAAAACGCCAAGCGGCAGACCAATCACAATCGAAAACAGTGTGGCAACCACGGTAACATAAAAGGTTTCCCAAATTGCCAGAAAAAGCTCGCTTTGCAGAATTTCAATCGCTTCTGCAACGGTTTCATTTGCTAAAAGCTGTGCAATCATGCCTTTACCCTCCTTACAATTACATTCGGTACATTTTCAAGATAGGAAACTGCGCGGTCAAGCTCCTCTTTTCCGCCGTCAATATCCAGCAGCATATTTCCAAACACCTTGTCGCCGATACATTTTGTCTGCGCGGCAAGAATATTTGCGGCAATTCCCTCGTCCATTGCCATTTTTGCAATCAGTGGTGTGTCTGCCACCATTGCACCGTTATACACCAGGCGGATCACACTGTCCGATGCAAAACCGGGAACGGAAGTGTCTGCGCCATCCGGAAATACCAGCCGCCGCGCCGCGTCTGACTGCGGATTGGTAAATACCTCGCTGACGTCTCCTTCCTCCACTACAACGCCGTTGTCTAAAATGGCAACCTTGCTGCACACCTTTTCCACTACACTCATCTGATGTGTGATGATAATGACGGTAATCCCAAGCTTTTTGTTAATTTCCTGAATTAACTCCAAAATCGATTGGGTTGTTTTCGGGTCGAGCGCGCTGGTTGCCTCGTCGCATAAAAGAATTTCCGGATTGGTTGCAAGAGCGCGTGCAATTGCAATTCTTTGCTGCTGACCGCCGGATAGCTGTGCCGGATAGGCACTGCCCTTGTCCGGAAGACCAACCGTTTCCAAAAGCTCTGCGGCTTTTTTTCTTGCCTCTTTTTTTGCAACTCCGGCAAGCTCTAACGGAAAGCAGATGTTATCCAGGCAGGATCTCTGCATCAGCAGATTAAAACCTTGAAAAATCATTGTGATCTTGCGGCGGCGTTTCCGTAATTCTGCGCTCCCTAATGCGCCGATATTTTCTCCGTCGATCAGAATTTCTCCCGAGGTCGGACGCTCCAACATGTTGATACACCGAACCAGTGTACTTTTTCCTGCTCCGCTCATGCCGATAATTCCGTAAATTTCTCCGTCGGCAATCGTCAGAGAAACATTTTTTAATGCATCCACAGTCCCGTCAGCCATCGGAAAGGACTTGGAAATGTTCTTCAATTCTATCATAAAATCCTCCAACAACGAAATCAAGCGCCGACCTTTTTAGCCGGCGCTGTCTTTCTGATTCTCTTTATTTTGTTCCGAGTGCATCCAGAGTTGTCTGCTTTCCTGCATATAAGCCGATCGGCTCTACATGGAATGCGCCAATGGATACTAAATGCGTTCCGTTTTCTGCGTTAAAGTCGTTCAGGTAGGGGAGATGCTGGAAGTAGTTTGCGTCAATCTCTCCGCTCTCTACCACGTTGTTCGGCTGAACATAGTCGGTAAATTCTTTAATATCCAAGGTGATATCTTTCTCGGCTAAAATATCTTTTACAACTTTCAGAATTTCTGCATGCGGTGTCGGTGATGCGGCAACTGTGATGGTTGTTCCGGCTAATGCTGCATAATCGATTGATGTGTCAAAGCCATCGCCCGGATTGTCTACAGTGCTGACAACTGCGCCGTTATATTCGGATGTGATGAAATCCTTTACCTTTGTGCTTTCTAAAGCTGCCTTTAATGCCTTGATCTTATCAGTATTTTCGTTTCCTTCTTTAACTGCCACAATATTGCCGTATTCAGAAGATGAACCCTCAATCAAGAGTGCGTCTGAAACCGGGTTCAGATTTGCCTGGATTGCATAGTTCGAGTTAATCACTGCATAGTCAACATCCTGCAAAACGCTTGGGAGCTGCGCAGCTTCTACTTCTTTAAAGGTAATATTGTTCGGATTTTCTGCGATATCCTTGATGGTTGCGGTAATCCCTGCGCCGTCCTTTAATTTGATGTAGCCGTTTTCCTCTAAAAGAAGAAGTGCTCTTGCTTCGTTGGTTGTGTCGTTCGGAACGGCAACTGTGACGCCGTCCTTGTTACCGCCGCATGCGGTGAACAGGGAAAGGGAAAGTGCTGCGGTTAAAGCTGCTGTAATAATTTTTTTCATAATAAAATCCTCCTAAAAATCTTTGTATCTGTATGAATGTGTTTTGTGCGTTCTCCGTGTGTATCACATTCGCCCGATACATCGGTTTTTCCAATTCTTAATCGTGGACAACATTTTTCATACCCTCCAAATCCTATAGGCTTTTATGTGCCTCTCTGATTTATGAATATAGTATACCATAAAATTTCCCTGTTGTCCAATACATTCTAATTATGCAAAGTTATAAGAAAAATTTATAGCTTAACCGTAAAAACGGCAAAGGCTTTTTGCCTTTGCCGTAATCTGATTATGCCTCTGGAGATGCCGACGGCTCCTCGCTTGCCGGCGCTTCGCTCTCTGCTGTGTCCGCAGATGCTGTCGGCTCTGCTTCAGCGGAAGCAGACGGAGAAGGAGTGATTCCCTTTTCCTTTGCAATTCTGTCGTCGTATTGCTTTTGCTCAACTGTTTTTCTGACATCGCCCCATTTTGTTTCTAAGGTAACATCATCGCCGAGTGCATACTCGTTTTTAAATTCGTCAAAGTAATCCTCGCCTACATAGTCGGCTAATGTCATAGATTCCAGAGCCTGACCCCAGGTGCTGTCCTCGGTGATTTCATCTCCGAAGTGATACTGCTCTTTCATAGAATCCAGATCTGTTCCGTACAGCTCCAGCATCTTGGAAACCGGGATCAAATTTTGTGCGGCGTTAAAATAAGTACTCTTTTTCATGTCCTTCGGCAGTCCGTATTGTTCTTTAAATTCTTCAAAGGACATATTCATGCCGGCTGCTGCGTCGCCAATGGTCATGCCGTTGGTGTCTAAGTAGCCGAGGTGATTGTACTTGTTATAAATTTGCGTCCAGTAGTAACCAAAGTCACCAACTGCAAATAATACAACTAAGATCCAGGCAATCAGAGCGGAGGTCTTTGCTTTTTTCAGCTTTACCTCGGTTTCGGAAAGAACTGCCTCCTCCGGTTCTGCAAAGCTTACATCCTCTTCCTCCGGAAACTCTGTAGGCTCTGTTTCGGTAAATGTATCCTCAACAGTTTCTGCATTTTCCGTTACTTCCTCCTCCGGCAAATTGTTTTCTTCCGGAGTCTCATTCAGATTATTCTCGTTCTCGTTCATTTTTTTATTTCCTTTCTATTAAAGTACATATAATAAAATTGACAGGTAGTGACAAATGCTGCCGGCTAAGACGAATAAATGCCACACCGAATGCATGTACCGATATTTCTTCAGCACATAGAAAATCACGCCCAATGTGTATACCACACCTCCGGCAATCAAAAGAGCCGTGCCCTGCATTCCGATCACCTTTGTAATCTTTGGCAGAGTAAAGACGATTCCCCAGCCCATTAAAACATAGCAGAGCGTAGAAATCTTTGAAAACCGATCCAGATCAATTGCGTTTAAGACAATTCCTAAAACCGCCATGCCCCAGATCAGCCCGAAAATTGCCCATCCGACCGGATTTCGCATACACATCAGAAGATAGGGGGTATACGTTCCGGCAATCAGAACAAAGATGGAGCTGTGGTCAAAAATCCGCAGAACGCGCTTTGCCGCAGGATTTTGCACAATGTGGTAGACTGTTGACATGGAATAGAGCAGGATGAGCGAAATGCCATAGACAATCGCGCTTGCCAGTCCATAGCCGTCGCTTCTCCAGGCTGCAAATACAATCAAAAGCGTCAGCGCCGCAACACTTAGTAAAATTCCGACTCCGTGCGATACTGAATTGAAAATTTCTTCCCCAACCGTGTAGAAAATCCCGTTTTTCGCTTTCTCATTTTTCATTTTTAGTTGTCCTTTCCGGAATCAGCGGTTGCGTCCGGGGATGGCGAACTTTCTGCATCTGTTGCAGTGCCGTCATCTGCCTGCTGCGCCTGCTGTGCCGCATAAGCCGCTTCAATAATCGTGCTTGCATCGCCCCAGGTCATGTCCTCTGTAATGCTGTCAGCGCCCGGCATCTGAGCTTTAAATGTTTCAAAATCCATACCGAACATCTCCTGTGCAGCAATGCCGACCGGCATAGAGTTTACAGCGTCCTGCCAGGGGGTATCTGCTGCGAGATCCTCAGGAAGTCCGTATTTTTCTCTCAGCTCCTCCAAGGTCATGTCCTCATATTTTGCATAACCCTCCATGGTCATAGAGCCGGTCAGGGACATCGCTGTCTGATCTTCGGTCACCTCGGTATCTGCCGGAATGCCGTATTCTGTTTTAAATTCGTCCAGCGTCAGGCTTTTTTCTTTCATGACATCGCTGACTGTTTTGGACTGCTCCTCCTGTTGCTTCTGCTGTGCGAGCTGTTCCTGATACCGCGGAATATATTTTGCTCCGACTGCATAGCAGCCTAAGCCGAATACCGCGACTATGACAGCTGCCACGATTGCGTTAAACAAAACAGAACCCTTGTCTTTTGGAGCAGAATAGTCCGCATTTGTCGTTTTTCTGCTTTTTTTGCTCATAAAATGAGTCTCTCCCTTCATCATAAGATACTTCTGTAATCTTAAACTGTTTAATATATGACCTTATTACTATAACACTTTTTTCACAAAAAATCAATAAATTTTTGAGAAATAGTTTGAAATTCTGAAAAAGTTCATGGTTTGGTCACATATGAAAATTTTGTTTCGATACAGCTTTCTTCACCGGCGGCATAGTGTTTCAGCTCTTTTTTTGTGTCGCGGAAATCCTGTATCACCCAAACGCTAAGAAGCAGCGCGGTAATGGATAAAAGCCGCGCGTCCAGCTGGCTCACAAACGATTGAACGGCAGGGTGCAGCCAGTAAAGAAGCCATAGCGCAAAAAATCCCCATAGGATGGAATATCCTGCGCAGACATGACCGCCTACATTTCCGGGACTGTCGGTATAATTCCAGCGGCGGATTCCAAAGGTGTGCAGATAATAGGCAGAAACCAGATATTCCACACTGCTTGCTAAGAAGAAACCGCCGGAAAACACCAATAATGCAGAATCCGGAGAAAGCATCAAAAGCATCAAAACCGCCCCGATCCCGTAAATGGGACAGAGGGGCGATTTTAAGAGCGTCTGCTTGGAGCAGTATCGGCGGAGCCGGATTGAGGCATACGCCGTTTCCAAAACCCAGCCGAGAAATGAGTATACATAAAAGTAAATCAGATATTCCATAAAAATCTCCTTTTTTGGTTAGTTTGTGATTCCTATGGAGGATTTATACTTTATTTATTTTCAAACAGTTTTTGTGCTTCGTAATAGGTTTTCGGTGTGCCGATATCGATAGTCATTACATCAAAGGTATAGGCATACACCGGTGTACGTTCAATCAGCCAGGGAATCAGATGTCCCGGAGCGTCCGGATTGTTGCCCTCTTTTAAATACTGGTCGATCAGTGCGAGCGTTTCTTTTTTATATAGGTAGAAAGGCGGTGCGCCATAGCTGGACTTCGGGTTCTGCGGTTTTTCCTCAAAGCCGATTACCTGCTTGTCCTCGTTCATCTCTACCACGCCCATCTGCTGCAAATCCACTAAATCCTTAACATAGTGTGCAGAAATTAAATCGCAGTTCTTTTCCCGGTACATATCCACCATATCGGTGAGTGCAAAATCAAAGATATTGTCGCTTGCCAGAACAAAGATTTCATCATCAATTTTTTCGTGGTCAATCACATACTTCATATCTCCGATTGCGCCTAAACGGTTGTCGTTATCGGTTGTGCCGTCATCCAGAACAACCACCTTTTTTGCACCGGAATAGGTCTTTTTCCAATCCTCAAACTGTCCGGCAAAGCGATGGTTGGTTACGATGTAGATATGGTTCACTTCCGGAATTTCCTCAATTCTGTCCACAACCCAGTCTAAAATTGTTTTATTGCCCATTGTGAGCAATGCCTTTGGTTTATCCTTTGTGAGCGGATAGAGTCTTGTGGCATAGCCTGCCGCGAGTAAAATACATTCCATAGTTATTTTCCCTTTCTTTTTTGTAATATCATTAAACGTGTTTTCACGCTAAATGCGAAGTGATAAAATCGCAGAGTCTTGTGGTGGAATCCGGTTTTCCAAGTTTCTGAACCGACTGCGACAAAAGGTCGAACCGCCAGGGGTAATGCAGCATTTCATAGACAGCCTCGTCCAGCGGAAAGGTGTTGGTTACCATCATTGCTGCGCCGTTGTTCACTAAAAATTCCATGTTCCGATCCTCCTGACCGGGGATGGGGTCTAAAATGATGGCAGGCAGTCCTTTTGCTAAAAATTCCGAGGTGGTCAGACCGCCGGGTTTGGTGATAATACAGTCTGCTGCGTCCATCATTTCGTCCACATTATCTACAAAGCCGAAGGAATAAACCTTTTTTGTCCATTCGGTTTCATCCACAGCTTTTTTTGCTTTTTCGTTGTTGCCGCAGACGCAGAGTACCTGAAAATCGTGCTCCACCGAGTCGATCAGTTTCAGGTTCTTTTCAATATTACCAAATCCCATCGATCCCATAATCATCAGAATCGTAGTCTTGTCCTCAATTCCTAAATGCTTTCTGGCAGTTTCCTTTGCCGTCTTTTTTGAAAATTTCTCCTTGACCGGGATTCCGTAGGGAAGAACCTTTTCCTCCGGGATTCCCTTTTTCTGCATCTGCCGGTTTAGGAGAATGTCCGGGGTGACATAGTAATCAAGATCGGTGCTTTCCCAGAACGGATGAACCGTAAAATCGGTAATAATGCCATAGGTAGGGCAGTTAATATACCCTTTTTCGCGCATGTAAGTGATCAGCATACAGGCATAGCTATGCGTTCCGATCACCACGTCCGGCACATAGTCCACAAAAAATTCTTTCAGCTTATGCGATACGATTTTGGAAAGCATAGAAATCAGCGACCGCTTATCATAGCGTTCCTCGCGCTTATCCAGCGTGTCGTAGGCTTTTCCGTAGGCTTCCGGCAGATATTTTGTGGAAAACAAATATCCGTCCGAAATCGAATTTGCCAGATGCGGATTAATATATTCAAAGGTATCCAGCATAGTGCAGGAAAAACCGTGCTCCTGCAAAGCATGCATAACTGCCTGTCCGGTAGAGTGATGACCGTAGCCGGCTCTAATGGATAAAATCAATGCTCTCATAAATGCCTCCATTTTCTTTTCTGCAAAAAAAATCTTGAAATTTCTGCGATTATTTGTTATAATAAGAAGTATCTATAAAAATGATACAGCTAAATGCATGTATATTATTATTATACCAAAAAGCAGTAAGAATTTCAAGTCATTTTTCACAAAAAAGGAGTTATTTATGATACTGTATATTGGCGATAAGGAGCAATATGATTATTTTAGCCAGTTTT
>CAKSJF010000091.1 GCA_934462945.1 uncultured Clostridia bacterium
TACAGCCGTTCGGTGCGGCTTGCGCCGAACGTGAACAGCGAAAACCATATTGTAAACGGAACATCGGCAGAAAATGCACAGGCAATTTACTCTATGCTCTGGCAGGGGGCGCTGCATGGGCTTAGTCAAACGGCGCTTTGGATTTGGGATAACGACTGCGACCGGGCAAACCGCAGCGGCTATGCAGATGATATGCTTACGTTAAAGCCAGAGCATTTATGGAGGTTGTCCTGCGCGTCTAAGGATTTGCTGCGGCTTTCGGAGGAGATCACAGCTATCCGGAACGCACAGCCGAAAATTGGAATTCTGTTTTCCGAAACGGCGCGGAACTATTCCGATCTTCACATGAGCGCGCTGATGCGGGCATACCAAAGTGCAGAATATCTCGGAGAAAGTATCCGGATTCTGACCGATACGGTATGCAATACGGCAGGGTTAGATGTGATTATCGTGCCGGAGGCAGAGTATGTGAGCGATGATGTGTACAGAACGCTTTCGGAATTTTCCGGCTCGGTTCTGATCTATGGCAGAAACAGCCTGACAAAGGACGCGGACGGAAACAGCCGGGGAGCATTTTCGGGAGCGGCAGAAAATGTGCAGATTCTTGACAGCGCCTTTTCCGGACTCGCCATCCAGACTCCGACCGTTTCGCAGCTGATGTCAGCTTTACGGGGGATTCTTGGAGAGCAAGAGGTTTCCATCCAAAATGCACAGACTGGGGAAATTCCGGTGGGTATCTCCTATCAGCATACCGTTTTGAACGGGAAAAAGCTTGTTAGCATTTGCAATTATACCGAAAATCCGATTCAGTTGAGGGTGCTTGGTGCAGAAAGCTGGCGCGACCGGATTCAGGAGGAATCCATGGGAGAAACCGTGATAGCAGAGCCGGACATTCCGTTGCTATTGGAGGAGGAAGAACCGATTGATACAAGTCTTACTCCCTTTCCGGGAACAACAGCCGGCGAAGAACAGCTTTTAAGAATTATCGGCGCGGAGGTTCACGCAGCAGACGGTGGCTTTATCCTTAAAACCAACCGGGAGGCGGCAGTCTGGGTGGACGGCAGCTATGCCGGAAAAACAACAGACGGCATATTTACCGAAACCGGACTTGCCAATGGCAGAACGTATGAAATCACCCTTGCGGCAGCTTCAGATACGCAGGCGGCAGGCAGATTTTATAAAACCTATGTCACCCCAACCAGAAGATATGATCAGGGGTGGGATGCGTTCAGTCCGGTAAATCCATTAATAAATGTTTTCTGGGGAAAAGCAAAAATCAGCTGGATCAATCCGGATACAAAGCTGCTCCAAAAAGCGTCGGTTTACCGCGGAGACACACTTTTATCCGACACACTCTCCACTACCCCCGGAAAAACCGTGACCTACCTTTCGGATTATCCAAATCCGGCAGATATTTACCGGATTGTTTTAGAATATTCCAATGGGGAAAGACGCGAATTTTCCTTAAGCGGCGGCTTTGATAAAACGCTTGGCGATACCTGGCGCGTGATGGTAAATAACCGGAACAACACAGAAAAAATGTATAGCTATCGGGTGTACCGCACAAGAGAGAATGTCAAAAGCGGCAGTTATGCTCTCCGGCTGGATACAAATTATGACCGCGATTATGACGGAACGTATCTGTATTTAGAAAACCGCACCTCTGTGTCATTAAGCAAGGGCAAAACCTACCGGCTGGGAATCTGGATGAAATCCAGGCATGCAAGCAGTGTGAAGTGTGCAGTCGGTCAGAATGACAGCTGGCCGGTTCAGAGAACTGAAAACATGAACGGTAAAACGGTCACCAATCAGGACTGGCGGTTCTATAGCGTGCCTATTACGGCGGCGGCAGATGAGGAAGAAGCCCTGGTGCGAATCTTCTTTGATGAGAGCGGAGAGTTTGTCTTAGACGATCTCACGCTTTACGAGGTTGCGGCAGACGGAAATCTCACCGGGGAAAATCTTTTGACGGATGGCGGCTTTGAGACGGCAGATTCTGCTTGTAACGAGGTGCAGAATGTCTCGGCAACCGTTCAAAACGGATATTTAGAGCTTTCCTGGAGCAACCCGGAAGAAAATTTCTCCGGAATTGAAATCCGGCGAAACGGAAGGCTTGCCGCAAGGCTTGGAAGAGGTGCAGAAGCAATCAGACTTCCTGCCGCGCCGGAGGATGAATTAATCGGAATCCGGACGGTCAATGCCTGCGGAATCGAATCGGACGGTGTATTTATAGAGGTGGAGGGAAAGGCAATCCGCCTGTTTGCAGACGGAGAGGAAACCGATACGCTGATACCGGGAAAAACCTACACCCTCCAAGCTCCGGATGCCGCCCCGGATCAGTATCTTGCAAGCTTCCAGAATGGCAGACTGCTCCAGGGAATGAAAGCGGAGAACGGCACAGCATTCACCCTCCCGGAGGGGGCAAACAGGCTTTCCCTGTTCCGCTGGAACGGTATGCAGCCGATTGGACAACCGGAAGTATGGTATCAAATTATGACAGAAAGGAATTAAGGCTGAATAAAATCGCCCATAGCACTACTTTTTGCTCGGGGCGATGAATGAAAAATTATCACAGAAAGGAATTCATTATGAAAAGACTATTCATATTTTTGCTGACCTGTGCGATGTTTTTACAATCGGCATCCGCACTGGCAGCAGTGGGGAGTGACACCTCCGACACCGGACTTGCAGACGGATGGACAATCCGCAGCAATAACGCGGATTCCGATGTGTCGCTCGATACAGATATCAGGTATGAAAAAACGAAATCTTTAAAAATTGTAAACCGCACACCCAAGCAGAACGGCGGTTTTGTCGAGGTGAAGCAGTTAGTCAATACCGAGAGCGGAAAAACCTATCGGATCGGCTTTACGGCAAAGGGAAATGATGTTCCCGGCGCAAGCGTCACCTTTGGCGGAACAACGAAGAATTTAAAGGTGAAATCCGCAAACTGGCACTGGACGGACTATGAATATACCTACCAGTCCACCGGCGCGGTGACATTAACCTTTACCGTAAACGATAAATGCGGTGCGCTTTGGCTCGACAATGTGTATGTGATTGAGGAGGGGTCAAGTGAGAACCTTGTAAGAAACGGCGGCTTTGAGGGAAAAGCCGCGGTAACAGCGCCGGACGAGGGAAAAGAACCGGCAAAGGATATTCATGATGCGGATTCCTTTACAGCCGCAGATATAGACAGCTCCTTTGCAACCGTTGGTTTTATGCCGGTCTATCGCACAGACGATTCCCGGAAAAGCCAGGCACACATCCCGTCCACAGACAAGCAGACGGTCCGATATATGGGCGTGGATTTGGATATTACGGCAGAGGTTGCGCTCTCCTATGATGACGATTATCTGTATTTTGATATTGACGTTACAGACGATAAGCATTATGCCTTTAATAATACCAACTACTGGACAGCCGACTCGATTCAGTTTGCAGTCACCGGCGTGGAGGATGACTTTGGAAATGAAATCGGTGTTGTGTGCGATACAGAAAACGGCACAACCGGACTTTTCACAGGCTATGCGCAGTCGGTGAATGAAAAATTCAAATTAGACTCCAAGCGCGAGGGAAATATCACCTCCTACCATGTCGGAGTACCCTGGTCGGCTCTGTTTGAAGAACGTCCGGACGAAATCAAGTTCGATGTTTTGGTAAACGATAACGATGGCGGAGGCAGACTCGGCGGGATCGACTTTTCTGCCGGCGGTATTCATCAGACAAAAACAAACGGCGGCTTTATGGTGGCGCGTCTGATGAAAGAAAACGAGGATTTTTATTCCTGGATTGAAGGCCCTGAATCCCTTGCCTTGGAGCAGGTTTATAATTATTCCTTCTATTTAATGAATAATGCGGATACCCAAAAGAATTTCCGGGTTTCTATCCCGGCGGCAAATTTTGTAGAAAGCTATGATCTTCCTGCAAAATCCGGAATCAAGCGGACGTTAAGCTTAGGCTTTGCAGAGTCCGGACAGCAGAAAATGAACGTGGAAGTTACCTCGGACGGCACAACCTACACCACAGGTAAGAATATCAAGGTTGCCCGCTCGCAGGCGCAGCTGAAAGCGTTCTATGATGAAAAATATCCGATCGTGTGCGCTTACCGGGATGAGCTTGCAGAATTGATCAAGGAGTGTCAGAGCAGGAAGCTTGCCACTACCTATCTGGAATTAGGGCACGGTGTTTTGGAGCGGTTCATCGAATGGATGGAGCTTGATGATAAGAATAAGGACTATAGCAATGTAGAGCTTGTGGCAGAAAATCTGACGCAGATTTACGAAAAAACAAAGGAAATGGCGCAGGGCTATTTAGACGGTACGGTTGAGCCGGTTTATGTTCCGAAATATATTTCCAGTCAGCTGGAGGTGGACGGAAAGCAGTTTGTGGCAAGCGTTGACAATAACGGAGTCGAGGAACGCCGTCCGATTAACTTTGTCGGCTATTTAACCTGGTTCTACCTTTTAGCAGACGATATTCCGAACCTTGAAAAATGGGGGAATAACGTCCTCCAGACCGAGGTTCGTATGTGGGACGTAATAAAGTCGCCCGATATTAACAGCAAGTGGAAAACAAAGGATGGAACATACCATCCGATCGACTTTGAGGTGACCGAGAGCGACAAGGTGAGCGGAAAGTATTCGCTGAAAATTGTTGATAAAAGGGAAACCTGGACCTTAAATAGCTATCGGTATATCTATCAGAAGGTCAGGGTAAAACCGAACACCACCTATCACTATGGACTAAGCGCCAAGGCGCAGAATGCAAGAACCCAGTGGTTCACAGTCAGCGACTTTTCTGATCGGATTATGCTCAACGACACCTATGACTGGCGCAGCTTTGGCGGTACATACACCACCAAGGACGATCAGACTGAAATGACCATGAAGATTTACACCGAAGCGTCCTGCGATTATCTCTATCTGGACGATCTCTATATCAAGGAGGACGGCAGCGACAAGAATTTATTAGAAGATCCCGGCTTTGAAAGCGGAGAATCCTTTGCAGACCAGGAATACTCGGTGGACTATGACTATATTGACACAGTTCGCAGCTGGTTCCAAAAGGCTGAGGACTATAATGTCAGGATTGATATCCTGCTTGCAGGGCATAATGTTTCATTCTTTATGAGAAACTATCCGGAGCTGCGGTATTCCGGCGGTGGTTTCTATGAGTATAACCTGAATGCGGACAAGATTAAGGAGTTATACCGGGTATATACAGAGGCTTTGATTCCGGCAATCTGCGATTATAAATCGTTCGGAACAGTGTGTCTGACAAATGAACCGGCATTTAACGCAGCAGATCAGTCGGTTTCGGAGTTTTACAAGAACGACTGGTGCGAATACTTAAAAAAGACCTACAATAACGATATTTCGTTCTTAAACAGGGTATACGGCGAGAATTACCAAAGCTTTGAGGAAGTGCCGCTCGGAAAATCACAGCAGTGTACCGTACAGGAATATGACACAAGAGATTTTGCAACCGATATTTTCACCCAGTGGCATCAGTGGTTTGCAGACGAGGTGAAAAAGTATGCACCGAATGCGATTGTGCATGCAAAGACGATGCAGTATATTTATGAAACTGACCACCGTGTTTCGCGTTCGCAGCTGGGTATCGGAACGGATATGGCAAAATTTGCAAGCTTTTCCGATGTCAACGGAAATGACGCCGGAGCAGGCGGATCAAGACCGTCTCTGGAAATGCTTGGTTTTCGGTATGATTATCAGACCTCCAATCTGTCTGCGCCGGTGGTCAATTCTGAGGATCACTGCTACGGCGGCTATGTGGACGCGTTTGGAAATGCCGCGCTTGATGTTGGCGGCTTAACCGGAGATCAGAACTCTACCGGAACAGCCATGGCAATCTGGACTGGCGCGATGCACGGACGCGGCGGCTCTACCATCTGGATTTTCGAGCGTGACCGTGCCTATGCAAAGCAGCAGGATTTTGAGGGTCAGTTAGTCACCTTAAGACCGGATGTTATTTATAAGGTCGGCAAGGCAACGCTGGATTTAAACCGTCTTACCTATGAGGTTGCGGCCTTGAATAATCAGCCGGCAGAGGTCGGAATGCTCTATTCCAACACCTCCAGAGTCTTTAATTTAGGACACATGAATGCAGCGTCCGAAACCTATTTTGCATTAGATCATAACGGCGTGAAGCTGCATATTATCAACGATTTGATTCCGGGCAGCATTAAGGATCTGAAAATGGTGGTACTGCCGGAGGTAACGCACTTAAAGCAGGATATGTTAGACGCGCTCCGGGATTATATTGCAAACGGCGGTCATGTGGTGATTGTCGGAGACGAAAATTCTCTCCGCTACAGCCGGTTCGGCATGGAAAATGACCCGGACGAGGTTGCCTACATTAAAAATAACAGCACGATTATCCCGGCGCACTTAGACGGAATCACAATGGACTCCCCGGCGCAGGAGGATTTGAGAAAAGCGCTTGCAGACGAGTTGCAAAAGGTGGGTATGGACCGGATCACAATTGTGGATTCCAAAACAGGCGAACGCGTCACCGATACCGATTATTGGGCAACCACCTATGAGGGCGATCTTCTGGTACAGGCAATGTATATGTACCATTGGGATGAGCCGATTGAAGCGAAGCTTTTGATCAACGGAAAACCGGCAGGAGAAATAAAAGAACTGGTCACAGGGAAAACCTATCAGGAAACATTCCCCTTAGTCACCGGTGAGCCGGTGGTTCTCCGGGTGGATACCAACAATCCGTTTATTGATACCTACGGTCACTGGGCAGAAAAGGAAATTGTCAGCCTGGCAGATCAGAAAACCGTTTCGGGCATGTCCGAAACCATGTTTGCACCGGATCGGACGATCACAAGAGCAGAATTTACTGCATTAATTGTCCGCATGCTTGGCTTGGAAAAATCGCAGAATAACGCATTTTCCGATGTCAAAGCAAGCGACTGGTTTGCCGGAGAGGCAAATGCGGCAGCAGCTGCCGGACTCTTGGCAGTCAGCAAAGAATTCTCAGGAAACGGCGTGATCGGACGCGGAGAAATGGCATATATGCTGAAAAAGGCATGCGAGCAAAAAGGAAAGCTCAAGGGTGAGCAAAAGAGCTTTGCGGATATTTCAGAAAGTACCGCATTTGCAGCGGAGATTTCCGCAGCCGGCGGTATGGGACTGATTTCCGGCTATGAGGACGGCTTGTTCCATCCGGAGCGTTCCTTAACGCGTGCAGAAGCAGTTATGGTGTTATCAAAGCTTGCAGAAGCTTTGAAATAAATGTTAAATACCGGAGCGGCTCTCCTGTGACCGATGACGCAGGAGAACCCATCCGGCAGGGGTAGTTTAGAAAGGAGAAAATCATGAAGAAAAACAAATTTTTAGCCGCGCTGCTGTCCTTTGCAATGGTTGCAGGCAGCATGACGGCGGTAACCCTTGCTGAGGAATCGGCAGCGCCCGGCGCAGACTACTATCCGCAGGCAGTTGTGATGAGAGGATCATCCATCATGTGGATAAACCCAACACAGGAAATTTCCAAAATTGACGTTTATGATGTTTCGGACGGAACACCGGTGAAAATGGAGACTTCCGAGGCAAACTTAACCGCCGGCGCAGACTGCGTTCTGACTTTCCCGGAGGGAACAGATCTGACGGGAAAGACGTTAAAAACAGTTTTTACATTTGCAGACGG
>CAKSJF010000092.1 GCA_934462945.1 uncultured Clostridia bacterium
CAATCAGCGGTTGTGCAGTGATGCACTTGTGTTTGATGGGAAGTGTTCGGAAGACAGACAGCTTTTTGTCTGCATTTTGCTGATTTTCAACAGTACAGCACACGGTAACATTCTCATATCCGTCTGCCCAATCCCCCGGTATACACTGAGCAAATCGCTCAATACGCTTGGTCAGAAAGAGGAAAGTGCAGTCTGACCGTTCCTTAATCATTTTCCAGCATTCGCTGCGCCAAGCATCGGCTTCTTCAATGAGAAAGTCGGTGAAAAAGCCGAGATATACAAGTCCCGGCTTCATTTTATAACCGCCTTTTTTGAGCTGCACTACCGGCTTATCAAAATCCTTTGTCTTAACGATCATGCTCGTATCAACACCTCGTTTCGCATCGCCCTTATGTATGTAGCAATGCAGGCAGCCCTCGCTGCACTTTTTACATCCGCGCCACGGATTCCAAATTGGCATAGTTTCACACTCCTATTATTTATTCCTCACAGTCTCATTGTCTCCGGCTTTATTGCGCAGTCTCACCGGGGTGTTCCCACAGTTCCTGCGGCTTCTTTTTATCATACCAGTTCGTAGTGGAACGGCATATGAAACTGCACCCAGCCTCCGAAACAAGGTTGGGTGCAGACGTTTAATCAACGATGGGTTATTTCTTTTTCACCGGGTAGCAGACCTCGGTCACAAACTCATCAGGATTGTGCGTTTCGTGCGGACTGACATGGTAAATCAAGTCCGTTATTTGGCACACCCCGTCATACACAAACACTGTTGCATACGGCTGTATACATAAGGGATATCCCTTATTTTTTATAAACAATACGTTACTCCGAACTTTACCATATTTTAATTCTTGCGGCGGGTGCAACCCACATTCCGTCTTTTTCAGTGATACCGAAAGCTTCGTAAAATTCGTCACAGTTTACGACAACGCGGTTTACACGCAGCTTATCCTCCGAATGAACGTCTGTACCTGCCGCATATTTTGCAAATTCACGTGTTTTCGTGCTTGCCCATGCTCTTGCCATAGAGCGGTAGAATTTCGCATAGTCAGGGTTTTCAAGCCTTGATACGATCTCGGTAAGGCATTGTACCGCACCCTGGTCGGAAACATTTTCACTTAAGGTCTGGCGTCCGTTCATCGGAATTCCGGGTATGCCCTCCTGTTTGTCATAAAAATCCACCATTTTTTCGCATCGCTTTTCAAACTCGGCATAATCCTGTTCCGTCCACCAATCGGCTGCGTTTCCGTTTTCATCAAATTTTGCACCGTTGTTGTCAAAAGCGTGCGTAATTTCGTGTGCGATGATATATCCGATTGCACCTAAATTTTCCTCATAGGACGCATTCACGTCGTACATCGGCGGCTGCAGAATTGCCGCCGGGAATGTAATGTCATTGTCGGTTGCACTGTAGCAGGCATTCACCGTGTATGGGTACATTCCCCATTTTGTCTTATCCGGGGTTGTACCCTGAAGTCCGGACATATATTCCGTATTCGCCTTTGCGATTTCAAGAATGTTGTCGAAATAACTGCCGCCGTCTGCTTTCGATTTGATTTCGGCATTGTCAAGCTGACTGTCGTGTTTGTCGGGATAACCTATTTTTATTCCCATTTTGTCAAGCTTGTTGATTGCTTTTTTCTTTGTTTCCTCGCTCATCCAGTCGAGATTGTTGATTCTTTCCTTGTAAACAGAAACAATGTCGCGAACCATTGTCAAAACATTTTGTTTTGCTTCTTCCGTGAAATATCTCTCGGCATAAAGCTCACCGATATAATCGGGCATTATGTTTGCAACAGTCAAGGTTGCAAGTTCTTCATCGGAATACGCGCCGGAGATGCCGAGATACTCACTGTTAAAGGTGTTGGAAGCATCTGTAAAGGCAGTATTGAGTGTACCGCCGTAGTTCATCAGAATGCTTAACTTTACTGCATTTTTCAGCGTTTCAAGGTTTTCGTCCGTAAAAGCCTTTGCAAATTCTTTTGTCAATCCCTCGTCCATAACAAGGATTTTGTCCTCTTTTTTTAAGTTTAAGCTCCTCAAAACCTCGTTCATATCAATTTTTGGGAAAAGCGACTGTATTTCGTCAAACGTGTAGATATTATAAATATTATCCACATTGCCGCTTTCTTCGGGCTTAAGTTGTTTTTCCGCCAATGCCTTTTCAAGATTGTAAAAATCCTCAAGCTCTTTGTCCGTTATATTCTCTCCGGCAATTTCGGAAATTGTTTTCAGGTATTTCAGATAGCTTGCCTTTTGTGCATCCGTGCAGTTTCCGTAAAAATCCTTTGTCATACAGGGACCCACAGTGCCGAAATACATAACATATTTTGTGCTGTCCTTAAAATCCGTAGTGATTGAAAATGCAGTAAACGGAGCAGTGTATAAATCCTTGATAAGCTTTACCTGGACATCTGCAAGTTCCTTTAAGTCTTTGGCAGAGTCAATGTCTGCAAGGTATGGTTTTATCGGAGCAACGCCGATTTTATTTCTGCTTTCCGAGTCCAGAATATTGTTGTAAAAGTCGGCGATTTTTTGTTCCTTGCTGCCTTTTTTGCCGCCCTTTTCAATGACTTCTCTGATAATTCCGTTCACCTTTTCCGTGCTGTCGTCCTGTAGGTCGTAAAGAGAACCCGATACCACCCGTCCCGGTTTTAGTTCGAGTTTGTTGAGGGTTTCTTGATTAACCGCCGCATAAAAATCGTCTTTTTCATTTGTTCCGAAAAGTGCATAGACACGCTTTATAAAAAGCTCCATTTGCTCTTTTGTTACATCATCATACGGAGAAAATATTCCGTCTGCCGTGCCTGCCGCAATGCCTGCGTCAAGCACAGGAGTAATTTCCGGCTTTGCCCAGTCGGGAATGTCGGTAAAGTCGCCGCTTTTCAGGGCAACTCTTGCGTTATGACCGGTAAGCTCCGGAAGTGTTCCGAATGCACGGCTAAGCATAACGAGTGCTTCAGCACGGGTGATGTTCCAGTCCTCGTGAAGCTCGCCGTCACCGCCGTAGCCTTTTATAATGTCCGAACGCTTAACATCTTTGTTATAATCGTCCGCCGCAGATAGCAGCATATCCGCAACCTCGCCGCGGGTTGCATACGTATCTGATGCAAATGCCATGTTTGTAAATAGCACAGCAGCCCCAAGACCTGCCGCAATAATTTTTTTTACTTCGAAAATCATTTTCATTCACTCCTTTAATGAATCTGCTTCTACATATTTTAAAAGCAGTATTTTTGACACATACAGGGTTTCTGCTATCTCGTCCTGCACAAGTTCTTTTTTCTAACTGATTTGTTGATTTTTGCAATTTCCTTAAATTTCGCCCTTTTAGCTTCAAGGTATCGGCTGTTGTCCGCCGCATAGTCATTTTCGATTTTCAGTTTCCGATAGGATTCCAGACGGGTTTCATCAAGTGTTCCGTCCGCAATTGCCCGCCGAACAGCACACCCCGGCTCTGCTGTGTGGGTGCAATCGGCATATTTACACGCATGTGATAATTCCTCAATGTCTGCAAAAGCCGTGCCAATGCCGTCACCGCTGTCCCACATACCAAGCTCTCGCATACCGGGTGTATCAATGACACAAGCGCCGTTTTGAAGTGTTATCAATTCCCGATGGGTCGTTGTGTGCCGCCCTTTGTCGTCATTTCCGGTTTCGCGTGTAGCAATTCTGTCTGTATCGGTCAGCTTGTTGATCAGCGTGGACTTTCCGACGCCGGAAGAACCGATAAATGCCACGGTTTTGCCCGGCAGAATATACTGCATGACTGCTTGGTAGTCACCGTCAAGCGAGGAAATTGCCAGAACATCCACACCCGGTGCGGTATTTTGCACTTCAAAGATTTTATTTTCTACATCGGAACAAAGATCCGATTTTGTCAGAATCACTACAGGTGCCGCACCGCTGTCGTATGTGACGGATAAATATCGCTCCAACCGCCGTATATTAAAGTTGTTGTTCAGCGACATACAGATAAAGGCGGTATCAATATTGGCAGCAACGACCTGCTCCTGGTTTCCCGTACCTGCCGCTTTTCGGATAAAGCAGCTCTTTCGCGGAAACAGCCCCGTAATTATGGCATTACTGCCATCCTCCGGCCACTCGGCAACGACATAATCGCCGACCGCGGGAAAGTCGGATACTGTTTGCACATCATATCTGTATTTGCCGGATACAGTTGCCGCCTTTACCTCCGTGCCGTTGCTGATTTTATATGTTCCTTTTTCCTGCGAGATGACTCTCGCCCGCAATTCGTTCATGATTGTGCCTCCATATTCAAAAGTGGGAGATGTTGTGTAGCTTCTAACCCTTTTCAGAGCAGATTAGAAGCTGTATATTGTTGGCTGACGAAGGTTTTCCGTCAAAATCCGCGTAGCTGTCGGTAACATTTATTCCGACAGAAGATAGTATGTCTGTGATCTCTGCCAGTGTATATAACCTGATTGGATTTCCTTCGGTTATACTTGGCTTTGATATAGGCTGACCGTATTCAAAATCAAGCTGCCCATAAAGCAATATCCGCATTTTATTGTCCCATTCAAATTCGGAAAGCGTCAGACACTTTTCGCCTGCTTCCCACAGTTTGCACGGGAAATGACTGTCGGCATAGCTACCGTTCATAATATCCATAAAATGCTTGCCGCCGGGTTTTAGAGCATTTGATACAGAAATAAATATTTTTTTGTTTTCCGTTTCGTTTTCAAGATATCCGATCGCGCCATCCGCCATATTTAATACAACATCAAATTCTTGACTAAACCGAACCTCGCGTATGTCGCAGCACAAAAAATCTGCGTCCAAACCTTCTTTTTGTGCTTCTTCTTTTGCAAACCGGATGTATGACGGTGTAATATCAATTCCCGTTACCGAAAAGCCTCGTCTTGCCAGCTCAAGGGAATGGCGTCCGAAACCGCAGGCAAGATCAAGAATCTTTTCGCCGCCTTTGAGATGCAATTTTTGAATGATAAAATCCACTTGGCGCTTGGTATCTTCTACCCAGGATTGATTTTGAATATCCAATGTCCATATTTTCTTGTACCAGTCCTTTTCCATTGATTTCATTGCAATTATATATTCTCCTGTCTTGTCAGTCCGGTTTATAATTTCTTTATGGGATGCCTAATAACCGTTTTCCACTTTTCCGGCGCTGTTTTCCTTGGGTCTGACAAATAGATTTCGTGGTGCAGCCGTATGTCATTTATATCATTTACATATCCGTTCTGCTCCAAATACTGATTCATAAGCGCAACGGTTGTGGGTTCATCATCATATGAGCCTATATGCATTATTTGAACGCACAAGCCTTCATCAATAGTCAAAAACTCCGCCGATGAACAATCTGTTTTTTTCTTTTTCGTTGCAGTTTCAACCGCCCATTCAAAGTCCGCTTTAGTTATGAAGTCCGGTAATCGAATAACGGAAATCCAGTTAAATGCGGACTTATCGGTGTAATCCACACCATCCGTATTATCCTGCCACCAGAAACCTTCAAGCGGCGGAACTACATACTCAAAAAATCCTTTAATTTTGTAATCCGTTTTGTAACTCATTTTCAGAGTATATGCAACAGCATATAACACACTTATTGCTTGATGATATGCCCCGTTTTCTTCATTCGGATTTCCTTTTCCTCTGACCGCAATATAATTTGCTTTGGGAACAATTACAATTTCCGGGTTATTTTTAGGCATATAAAATTCTTTGTATTCTTTCTTAAAATCAAAAGCCATAGCTGCCTCCGCAAATTCCGATTTTTTCTTTTTTCTTGCCTGTTGTCCACGTTTTATTTATCACTTATCATAACCTTGTACTAATTTTAAAAATCTCTTATCATTCTGTTGCTCATTGGTTAAAAACTCTCCGTCCTTAAACAATGCATACAAATTTATCGGTTCAATGCAATGCGGTCGGACGGCTCGTACCGATGATGCCCCGACAAGTTCTTTTTGTAGTTCCAGCATACAATCGCATCGTGCAAGTTCTTTCCGGGATTGTCTGCAAAGAAATCACGGATGTATGTGTTGTATTCAAACTGCCCGCCGATCTCCGTTTTGCGTTGTTTCTTTTCTTCTAAAATCCTATAATACGCACGGATTGCATCACCGTAAGTTTTTCCCGTGTTTGTTTTCAGCCATTTCTGAAACGGAACATTGAAAGAAAAGCCTTTTCCGATTTTCTCACAGAAAAATGCACGGTGTTTTTCTGAGCAGACGATATTCGGCTCTATGACCGCGTCCTCGGTGAGCGTGCCGATGTTTACCGCCGTTTTTCTCTTGGCAGAGGATTTCAGTACATTTCCCGTATCAAGAAAGCGTGCAATTCTATCCGTGAGTTCTGCTTTACTGCCAGATGCCGGCAATCCGTTTTCTTTACAAAAATCGGCAAGTTCCCGTTTCAGATAATAAAAGCTGCGGAAAGCAGCTGCATCCAATTCTTTGTTCAATTCAGTTCTTTCATTCATATGTGTTTCCTGCTTTCAAATCATAGATATTTTCCTGTAATCTTTGCAGGAATCGACCTGCGTGCGCACCATCCATTTGGGTATGGTGGAACTGGAACGACAGCTTCAGCGTTGTCTTAAAAAGTCCTTTATGATATTTGCCCCAGATGAGAAAAGGATTGTTAAAAATCCCGCTGTTCATACCGACAGCACCGTCAATTTCGGTATCCACAACAGCGGATGTGCCGATGACCATGCTGTCGGTCAGATCGTGATTTTCACAGCTTTCGGCAACCTGATGCGTCAGGCGCAGATAGTCAGCGCCAAACCGCACAATGTCGTTTGAGAACAGCACATCGCAGGAGCTGACCTCGCCGGCTTTATTTTTTAAAATAGTGTTGACCGCAATGCTGTCATATTGCAGTAGTTCACGTCCGACAGGGAGCAGATAAAATTCTTTGATTTCACTTGCCGCCTTGCCGATGCACCAGCAAATGAGCATATTGAATTTATAGCCTGATTTGTGACTGATTCGGATAAGCGGCGTGACATCAATCGTTTTGAAAAATGTCACCATGGGATTCGGCGCACTCATCCAAAGATTATATGCCTCGGCACGCGTGGTTGTCTTAGGTTCAATAATAACAGGTTTCATTTTGTATACTCCAATATTGCGTTTGATTCTTTACTTTTGATAGTTTTTCTCCTTATCTCTTATCAATGATTTTATCGATCAGTCCAAAATCAAGCGCTTCCTTGGCTGACATAAAATTGTCACGCTCTGTGGCGGCAGCAACCTCTGCAAAAGTTCTTCCTGTACTCTCGGAAAGAATACGGGTAAGCCGCTGTTTTGTTTTTTGCATTTGCTCGGATGCGATCTGAATATCCGTGACAGGACCATGTATACCATTTCCTCCGATCAGCGGCTGATGTATCATAATTTCTGCATTTGGAAGCGCAATTCGCTTACCATTTGTGCCGCCTGCCAAGAGGAATGCACCAAAACTCGCCGCTAACCCAATGCAAATGGTAGATACATCACACTTGATATACTGCATGGTGTCGTAGATCGCAAACCCGGCTGTGACCGAGTCTCCGGGACTGTTGATGTAAAACTGAATAGTTGTCCGCTGTTTGCAATTCCTCCAACCGCTCGTTATACTCATAGGGCAGGTCAGGCAGCGCATAATCCGGCGCGCCCTGCGGCTTGTGGATATAAGGCTTT
>CAKSJF010000093.1 GCA_934462945.1 uncultured Clostridia bacterium
TTCCGATTTTTCTTTACAGAAAAATCAGTCAGCCGCTCCGTCATTCCTCCTTTGTCGCAAAAAGGCACGCTCGGCTCGCCTGTTCGCTTGTAAACGCGCTCACTGACGGCTCACAGCCGCTACCACCTTTTTGCGAGTCCGCGTAGGTTTGTCCGGACTGCGCTCCATTCCGATTTTTCTTTACAGAAAAATCAGTCAGCCGCTCCGTCATTCCTCCTTATTCGCAGAAGGTCACGTTCACGTTGGTTATTCAAAATTCATATTACTATAAAAATTCAACGGTCTATAATTCATTTGCGTGAGAATACAGTCAATTTTATCAGACAGTTCTTTTGCAGAAATTTTTAAACATTTCTCAGAAAAGTCCTCATGATAATGTTCAGGGATCGACTGACAGCCAAGAACAAAGCTTGATTCTACAAATATCGAAAAATCTTCTTCATTTTTTGCATTGACGGTTAAAGTCAAATCAAACAAGACGCTTTTTTTCTTTTGGTCTGATGGAAGATTTACGCGTGATTTGAGTTGTACGTCTAAATCAATTGGTTCTGTTTGCTGTTCGGGTGAAATATGAATTTGTATTTGATCAATTCTGTAAGTTTTTATTCTCATTGTTTCCATTGAAAATCACTCCTCATGTTTAAAGACTTCCACGTGCCGCTCTCATACGATTCAAACTGTTTATTGTGTTCAATCTGATAGGAGGGGAGATAAACAAAAATTGTTTTCTCTCTTTCAGCAAAATGTTCTTCAAAAATTTTTATAATTTTTGCATTTAGCGGCTCATCTTCCTCCAGAGCTTCTTCTGCTAATTTTTTATGCAGTTCTGTTGGTATACGCACGTTAAAAATTCCGCTGTATTCCTTTTCCGGGTTTTTGCCGATCTGTTTGCACAAATCTAAATAGTTGTCTATGCTTTTATGAAACATTTCCTCCAGTTCATCAACGGATTGTCCGTGAAAATTCAAGGAATCAGAAATTCCATGCACTTTTCCGACAAAGAGTCTATCCTCATTATCGTATTCTACAGAGGCACGGTATCCTTTATACTTCATCAATGCTCCCATTTTTTTCACTCCTTTACCTCTCCTATATCCTCTAAAAACTTCCTTGCAGCCTTTACCTGGTAAATTTTCAGTTCGTTTCCGGGATGGGGTTCATCAAATTGTAAAATGCGAGAAGTTCCGACATGGTAATAGGCAATTGAAGAACCTCTTCCGCCGCTGTATTTTTTACAGTTGCATTTACTTAACAGGGAATCCAGGTCTTGTTTTGTAAAATTTTTGGGAAAAGGTTTATTAAACAGCTTTTGTATTAATTTTTCTTTTCTTCCCACTTCAATTTCTCCTTTGCTGTGTGTAACTATTATATAGTTACACAATTATTATACGCCTTATATCCGGTATTGTCAAGATGTATTTTTGATCCGATCAGCAAGAATATTCGTGTTTATAAGTGTTTTAAACAGACAGCTCAAAACGCATATGATTTAGAAAATAATATAAAAAATAAAGCGGAACAAGTTGATCGCCCGTTCCGCTTTATTTTAAACGTGTTTACATGGATATATTTTCTGCTTTTAACACTGCAATTTTTCCATCCTCCTGAAAAACCGCATGTTCCTTAATCTGCAATTCTTCAAATATTTTTTTCCAGCGTGTGTGTTGATCCTCTGAAAAAATAACCGGGAGGAACTCCATTTTCAGGTATGCACGGATTGCCGGGATGCGGAAATCGTCTGTGGTCAGGTAGACGGTGGAAAGTCCGCGATCCAAGGCATTTTTCATGACTGCTCCGGTGATAATTTTTCCCAGTCCTTTGCCGCGGTGTGCCGGATCGGTGCAGACAGCGTGGAGCGTTGCAGTGCCGGGTTCATGATTCCCAAGCTGGATTTGTGCGTTTGAAACAATTTTCCCATCATACAAAATCACGAAAAAACCGTCCTCCGGAACGTCCGGATCATCATACACGGTGTGAAACCATTTTTCCGTCTGTTCGAGGTTTCCGTCTGACAAACGAATTCCAATCCATTCCTTGCGGAATTCTTCCTCCGAAAGGCGCTCTGTTCCGCCGCGGCGGTACTGCACCAGCTCATACCCCTCCGGCAGCTTAAAATTCGGGATTTCTCCCTTGTTCCATTTCATTAATAATTGATCCATATTTTCTTCTCCTTCTTGTCATACAATCCCTCAGTCGCCTATCAGCGACAGCTCCCTTTGCTCAAGGGAGCCTATTCGCGAGTACAAATCAGAAATATTGTTTTTTAAATAAAATGTTGATGTCAACCAATTATGCCTCAAAATGATACTTATTGCAGGCTTCCACCTGAGTAAAGGGCAGCGAGAAATTGTCAGCAAAGCTGACTGAGGAATTGTTAAATTGATGTTATATGCTCACACCGGTGAAACGCGATTTTTTTCGGTTCATCAAAGGTGTTTTCGTAAATTTCTGCTCCGTCCACATCATTTAACACAATATCCTGTTTGTTTCCGGAAAAATGATTGTGGTGAATCCGCACATTTTCATGCCGGACGCTGGTTTCTTCGTAGCGATCCATGGTACTGCCGATTCCGGTTTCATTTCCGGAAAAGGTGCAGTTTTGAATTTCCACATTCCGGACGCGCCCGGAGGCATACCAGTATTTCATCAAATCGTCCAAATGCAAGCCATTGCAATTTTGGAAGGTGCAGCCATCCACAATTGTCTCCTGCGAGGAGCAAAGCCGGGGGTGCAGGGCATGATCAAAGGTGCAGTTTTTCAGGATGGTTCTCGGCGTCCGATCCGGATTATCCAGGATATCGCCCGGCTTTAGCTTTCCGACAATTTCCTCTGCAAAGGTTAGCTGAATCAGGTGCAGATCGTTTTGGATAAAGGAAGCTGTCACGGTACAGCGACCGATTTCGTCCAGTGTTTCTGCTGAACAGATCACCACGCGATCCTGCGGCTTGTAGACATTTGTTCCTGCCTGCTGCGGATGAATCAGGCGCACTAAGGCACGGTTTTTGGAAATAATCTTTTCTACGCGTGTGTAATAGCCGTGAACGTTAATTCCGTCATCCATCGTGTCCTTGATCAGGCAATCGGTCAGGCGCAGATCTCCGGTGAAGTTTGTTAAAAGCACGCCGTCCGCAGTGGTGGAGTAAAGCTCACCCGGATGCGGTGCAATCACAAACCCTTCTAAGCTGACATTATGGCAGCATCTCCCCACGATTCCCATACCTGCACCGCGGAAAATCCGGACATTTTCCACCCTGATTTCAGAGCAGCTGTCGAAAAAGAATACATCATTTTCCCGGTTTTCATCATAGCTGATGATGAGCGGCTTTCCGACCTCAAAGGGAGGAGCGGATTTTGATTCCGGATTTTTCCGAAGAAAAATCCCGTTCTTTGTCTGCTCTGCCTGACAGTAAAATACCTCTGCCGGCAATCCGGTGTTTTCGTAAAAGTATTCCCCTGCCGTCAGATAGCAGACATTGTTTTCCTGCTTTAGGAAAAATCTGCGTTCTGCAGTGGAAAAAAGCTCTGTTCCGGCTAAAAAGCACAGATTTCCGTCCTCACTGACGCTTGCCTGATAGCAGTCCTCAATCTCTAAAAGCAATCCGTCCTCTGTGTTTTCCTTTAAATAAGCCTGGCAATAGCGCGGAAAGGAAAAGTCTATGGAGAAATTCTTTAATGTAATTCCGTCTGACTGCCACAGAGAAAACGGGAAAAGCCGGTCATGAAAGAGAAATTCCGAACCGCCTCCGTCAATCGTCAGATTCTTTTTCCCGATCAGCGGAAAAATCACCTGCTTGTCGCTGTTGGTGTTGCAGGGCGGCGTTAAGTACCAGGGAAATGCGCCTTCCCGGTAAAAATCATATCGCCCCTGGGAAAAGCTGATCGTACTTCCAGGCTCTGCGCGCATGATCGCATCCACGATTTCTCCGGTTCTGTTTTTGCTATTTGGCTGAAACTGAATATTCAAGTCTGATGCCCCCTTATCGGTAGTTTTTCAGTATTTTATCACAGTTTCTACCGGGTGTCAAGCTTAATTTACGACTTTTTTCTGCTTATTTTGGACAAATTTATACGTAAATTTTCATTGTAAATATAACTGTTGCATTTACTTTGAAAATTTACGGGACAAATTTATATGCTCGCAGCGGTGAAACGAAATCTTTTCCGGCTCGTCAAAAGTGTTTTCGTAAATTTCTGCTCCGTCCACATCATTTAAAACAATATCCTGTTTGTTTCCGGAAAAATGATTGTGGTGAATCCGGATATTTTCATGCCGGACGCTGGTTTGTTCGCAGCGTTCCATAAAGCTTTCGATGCCGATATCGTTTCCGGTAAAGGTGCAGTTTTGAATTTCCACATCCCGGACGCGTCCGGAGGCATACCAGAATTTCATCAAATCATCCAGGCACAGACCGTTGCTGTTGTTTTTAAAGGTACAGCTGTCCACAACGGTTTTCTGCGAGGAGCAGAGGCGAAGATGCATTGCATGCTCAAAGGTGCAGTTTTTCAGAATGGTTCTCGGCGTCCGGTTCGGATTATCCAGCATATCGCCCGGCTTAAGCTTTCCGATGATTTCCTCTGCAAAGGTTAACTGAATCAGGTGCAGATCATTTTGGATAAAGGAATCTACTACGGTGCAGTGCCCGATTTCGTCTAAGGTTTCTGCCGAGCAAATCACTAAGCGATCCTGCGGCTTGTAGATATTTGTTCCTGCCTGCGACGGATGAATCAGGCGCACCAGAGCGCGGTTTTTGGAAATAATCTTTTCCACACGGGTGTAAAAGCCGTGGACGTTGATGCCGTCATCCAAGGTGTCTTTAATGAGACAATCCGTTAAGCGCAAATCTCCGGTGCAGTTGGTTAAAAGAATCCCGTCCGCGGTGGTGGAATGGGGATCCTCCGGATGCGGTGCGATCACAAAATGGTCTAAGCTGATATTGTGGCAGCACCGCCCCACAATTCCCATGCCTGCGCCGCTGAAGATCCGGACATTCTCAAATTTGAGTTCAGAGCTGTTGTCAATAAAAATCACGTCATTTTCGCGCTTCTGATCATAGCTGATCACAATCGGTTTTCCGACCTCAAAGGGCGGTGACGGCTTGGAATCCGGATTTTTACGCAGGAATATGCCCTCCTCCGTCTTTTCTGCCTGACAGTAATATACATCTGCCGGAAGTCCGGTGTTTTCGTAAAAATATTCCCCGGCGGTCAGAAAGCAGGCATGCTGCTCCTGTCTGAGCGTAAACCGTCCCTCTGCTGTGGAAAACATGCCTGTTCTGGTCGAAAAGCATAGGTTTCCGTCCGCGTTGACGCTTGCCCGGTATCGGTCTGCAATTTTCAGCCGCATTCCCTCGCTGGTGTTTTCCTCTAAATATGCATAGCAATAGCGCGGAAAGGAAAAGTCAATGGAAAAATTCTTAAGCGTGATTTCGCTTGATTGCCAGATGGAAAACGGAAAGAGCCGGTCGTGAAAAAGAAATTCCGAACCGTTGCCGTCAATCGTCAGCTTTTTTTTCCCGATCAGCGGAAAAATCACCTGCTTGTCACTATTGGCATTGCAGGGCGGTGTTAAGTACCAGGGAAACGCGCCCTCCCGGTAAAAATCGTAGCGCCCCTTGGAAAAGCTGATCGTGCTTCCCAATTCTGCATGCATCAATGCGTCCACAATCTCCCCGGTTCGGTTTTCGCCATTCGGTTGAAACGAAATCTTCATCACTGATTCCTCCTTGTAAATGTGGTTTGTTGTTTCTTTTAGTGTATAATATTATGGGCAGAAATGCAATACCTAATCCGACAATCTTATATGCTATTCGCTTATTTTCGCCGTAAAAAAGACGGCTCTAATACGTTTATGATTTCAACTGATTTTTGCCGGGCATAGCGAAGTGTGTTTGCTGTTCCGGAGGGTGAACCGTTCCATACTGCAATCACAAGGCTTGCATGATCCACCATAAATTGATTTCTCTTTTGATAGCAGGCTTTGTAATAATGCGGACTGATGATTGTAACGTAGTCAGCAAGATTTTTGATGCGGTTGTAACGCTCTTTTTCTGTAACGCTCCGATATTTTTCAAAGTCCGGATGCGGAATGGCGCAAATCAGGTGCAAAGCCGGATTTTTTTGTTTTTTTTCTAAAATGATTTCTGCCGCCCATATGTCCGTCCCCTCTGCCATTCCGGTGAGAAAGGTTGTATATCCTCTTGCAATTGCCCGGTCAATGGCTGTCTCTAAAAGAGTCTTTATTTCTTGTTCAGATTTTCCTAACTTCCCCGGACGATGTCCGGTAAAGCAACAGCGATGTGTATTTGCTTTTTGACGATTCATAATAATTCCTTTCTATATTATTGACCAATATAGCGAACAATATTTTTTATAATTATAACATACAATATATATTATTGCAACCAATACTGGTCAAAAGTAAGGAGGAAACGCTATGGAACAAAAGGTTAGACGTGATAGAAATATGGGTGATAATTTAAGAAAACTGCGGAATGCCCATGATATCTCCCAGGAAAAACTGTGTGCAGAGCTTCAGCTGCGAGGCTGTGACATTGGGAGAAGTACTTATGCAAAGTATGAATCCGGGGAATTAAATATACGCGTTAGCGTGATTGTGGAGTTGAAAAAAATATATCATTGCTCCTATGATGATTTTTTTGAGGGTTTGGAATGAATATGGTAAGGAGTATTTATGGACACTTATACGGCAGTCAAAAATCGGTTGATTTATTTATGCGGAGAAAAGCGGATCACAATTCACAAATTAGCGACAGAATCCGGCATTGCACCATCAACCATTAAAAATATTTTGTATGGAAAAAGTACGAATCCCGGTGTGGTGACCTTAAAAAAACTGTGCGACGGATTAAATATAACACTGACAGAGTTTTTTAATACGGATGTTTTCCGGAATTTAGAACAGGAAATAAAATAAGATTGTAGGGGATGGTGTGGGCATCATCCCCTACATGATTCAAAAACTGTAATTTTTTATACCGTCTTTTTCCCTGCCAATTCTCAGAGCATCTCTCCGCCGAGGATGCAGAATGCGCCAAGGATTTGGAGGGGGGACATTTTTGCATGATGCAATTCACAAAAGGGAAAAGAAAGGGATATCAAAAAAGCACAGACCTTTTTTGACATCCCCTAACCGGACGCTTTTACATTTTATATATTACAACTCCCGTTGCAGCCTTTGGGAAAATAAAGATTGCTTTTTCGGGCATTTTTTCGTGTGCGCGCGCAATGCCGCGGATTTGGTCAGCATGCACATGATTCATGACGAACAGGCAGCCGTAATCGCCGTTTCGTACCTCCTCAATGCCGGTGGT
>CAKSJF010000094.1 GCA_934462945.1 uncultured Clostridia bacterium
AAGGCGATCATCCGATACAGTTTTTACATGACGCAGCCACGATCACTCGGTTTCCGTAGGGGCGGATAGCATCCGCCCGAAACCCTGGCAACACCATATTCTTTTTAATCCTCTGAAAACATTGGTGTGGAGAGATATCTCTCGCCGGTATCCGGGAGCAAGGCAACAATGACTTTTCCCTGGTTCTCCGGACGCTTTGCAAGTTCCGCAGCAGCAAAGACAGCTGCGCCGGAGGAAATGCCAACCAGCACGCCCTCGCCTCTTGCCAGAGCCTTTCCGGTTTTGAATGCGTCCTCATTTTCTACCGTGATGATTTCATCATAAATTTTTGTATTCAGCGTGTCCGGTACAAAGCCTGCGCCGATTCCCTGAATCTTATGCGGACCTGCTGTTCCCTTGGATAATACCGGCGATCCGGCAGGCTCTACGGCAACAACCTTAACATTCGGATTCTGAGATTTTAAATATGCGCCAACACCGGAAATCGTTCCGCCCGTGCCAACACCTGCAACAAAGATATCAACCTTGCCGTCCGTATCCTCCCAGATTTCCGGACCTGTGGTCTTCTGGTGAATTTCCGGATTTGCCATATTGGTAAACTGGCTTGGAATGAAGCTGCCCGGGGTCTGCGCTGCCAGTTCTTCTGCCTTGGCAATCGCACCTTTCATGCCCTTTGCGCCATCGGTTAACACGATTTTTGCGCCGTAGGCTTTCAGTAAATTTCTCCGCTCCACGCTCATCGTCTCCGGCATGGTCAGAATAATCTGATATCCTCTGGACGCTGCAACCGACGCAAGTCCGATTCCTGTGTTTCCGCTGGTCGGCTCAATAATAACCGCACCCGGCTTTAACAGTCCCTTTGCCTCCGCATCGTCAATCATCGCCTTTGCAATACGATCCTTTGCACTCCCTGCCGGATTGAAATATTCCAGCTTTGCTAACAGCGTTGCGGAAAGGTTATGCTCCTTTTCGTAATTGCTCAATTCCAAAAGTGGTGTCTTTCCGATTAAGTCTGTGATTTTCTTGTAGGTTTTCATGTAAATCATCCTTTCTTTTTTATGTAACTTCAAAACATATAATACCTATCTGATTTATGGGTATTATATCACATTCATTCTCCCTTGTCAATACTTTTTTTGAAAAAATTTTGTTTTTATTGAAATTTTTTTTACAATATGATATGATATAAATATAGGAGGATAGAATCATGATACCAAATGTAAAAAACCAACAATTTACCGACGGCTTTGCGGATTGCAAGGCGATTTCCTGGAAGTTTGCAGCCGGGACAGATGAGCGGGTAAGTCAGGAAGCATACCGTATTTGCAAAAGCACAGAAAACGGCATATCAGCGTCGGTTTCGCATAAGGACGGAGATTCGGAAAGCTATGAACTGACCATTACACCGGACGAAATCAAAATCTGTTCGGACAGCGCGCAGGGTGCATTTTATGCCCTGCAGACCTTAAAACAGCTATTGTCTGAGAACGCAGAAAAGGTACGCTGTCAGCAGATTACAGACGCGCCGGACATGAAATACCGCGGCTTTTATCAGGATGTGACGCGCGGAAAAATCCCCACGCTGGAAACCCTGAAAAACTTAGCTGACACCATGGCATGCTACAAAATGAATTCTCTCCAGCTTTATGTGGAGCATGTGTTTGAATTTCGCGAATACGAATTTTGCCGCGAGCAATTAGGATATTTAACGAAAGAAGAAATCCGGGAGCTTGACCGCTACTGCAAGACGAAATTTATCGATCTTGTTCCCTCTGTTTCTCTGTTCGGACATTTATACCACCTGTTATCGAACGAAAAATACCGTCATTTATCCGAACTGCCGGACTATCAGCCGACCAGGCACTACTGGTTGGAGCGCATGCAGCACCATACCATTAACCCGACCTTAGAGGAAAGCTTTTCTGTGATCAAAAGCCTGATTGACCAGTATTTAGAGGTCAGCACAAGCGATTATTTTAACATCTGCTGTGATGAAACCTTTGACCTCGGCACAGGCGCAAATGCCGGAAAGGACAAGGGAAAGCTTTACTTTGACTTTGTAAAAAAGATTATTACATATCTCCGCGGAAAGGGAAAAACCGTGATGATGTGGGGCGATATTATTCTACAGCATCCGGAATATATCGAACAGCTGCCAGACGGTGTGATCTTCTTAAATTGGGGATATGATCAGAACCCGGACGAAGAACAGTACAAAAAAGTTGCAGAAAGCGGCAAGGAACAGATTCTCTGCCCGGGAACAAGTTCCTGGAACGCGTTTACCGAGCATGTGGACGTGGAGGAAGGAAACATCTCCGCATTGGCAGCCTACGGACATAAATATCACGCAACCGGGATTCTGAACACCAACTGGGGCGACTGGGGCAATATCGCAAGCCTTTCCATGGCAATGTACGGCATGGTATTGGGTGCGGCTCTTGCGTGGAGCAAGGAGACAACCGCCGACGACACATTCCGCGCCGAAGCTTCACAGCTGCTATTTGGAAACCGTGATATGGTGGCAATTTTAAAGGAGCTTTCCGCAATCCGTTATGCCACAGACTGGGAAAAGGTTGTGGATGGACATTCAGACCGCGTTGTCAGTGCGGAGGACTATGAAAAGCATCTGGCGCTTTGCCGCGATTGCCTGAAAAAGGTAAAGAATCTTACATTCCGTGATGAACTGGTAAAACGGGAAGCCATCAGTGCCATTGAGGGGTATGAGATGATGCTGTCGCTCTGCGCAAATGCAGACGAATTGACCGTCTCCGGAAAATTTGACATTCCGGCATGGCTGGAAGAATATAAAGCCCTCTGGCTGATCCGGAATAAACCAAGCGAATTGGATGAACTGGTTCGTGTCATTAAAAAATGGTTTTAAAAAACAGGGCTGTCTATCTTGTATGACAGCCCTGTTTTTTAAAGTTCTCCACTTATTTTTTAGATTAATTTTTGCAGTCTCTTTATGCTATCATGTTTTTATCGAATGTAACGTTTTAAGTGGGACGAGGCGGTAGGGGCGGATATTATCCGCCCAAATTCTTTTATCCGGCAGAAGCGGGCGGATAATATCTGCCCCTACGCGAGGTTATTTTATTGATAAATTAAATTCAATATTAAGTGAATGATCTTGTATGAGAAACAAAAGGCGTTTCCAGGCAATTCAAAACAGAGAATGCAAGAATTAAATGAAAACACTTGTACCCTATAATTGAAGTGTAAAGATTTAATAAAAACAAGGTAGTAGGGGACGGTGTCTGCACCGTCCCACAAATCTATTTACAGTTTTTATTTTGCCGCGTCCTCGCCAAGTTTTCTGCACTGTGCCAATGCGTCGTCATCCGGTGTTTCATTCACCGTCAGACCCTCACATGGGAGCGTTGCGCCGGCATCGCGGGTGCGTTCTTCCCAATTCCGCATCCATTCGCCGTCGCCCCAGCCGTAAGAACCGAAAAGGTAGACAGTTTTTCCGGAAAGCTTTCCCTCCAGTTCGGTGAAGAACGGTTCAAACTCGTCCTCCTCCAAAACCTCTGCGCCCATTGCCGGGCAGCCGAGAATCAAAACATCATAACCTGCCGCATCATCTGCGGAAATCTCGGTCACGGTGAATAATGCTGCGTCCTGCGAAACACTTTTTGCACCCTCGGCAATTGCCTCTGCCATTGCCTCGGTGTTCCCTGTTCCGCTCCAATAGATAATTGCTGTTTTTTTCATAATAATGCCCTCCTTTGGTTAGTTTTAACTAACCCATGCCTAAAAATTTATCTGTCAAAATATCCGCGAAGCGCCTCATTGAGCGCACTGCCGCTGGATGAATTGCAGTGCTTTAAATAAGCTCCGGTTTTTTCTGCCTGTTGCGAGGCAATTGAAACCATTTTGTGTGCCACCGTTCCGGTAAACACAACCACCATATCCGGACTGCCGATCTGGTTTTTAAAATCTGCCGGACATTGGGTGAAAACCTTGCATTTACAGCCGTATTTCTTGCAGATTTCTTTATATTTGCAGTGCATGCGGTCATGTCCGCCGACAATTACAATACTCATGTTCTCCTCCTTTCCGACCTTTTTCTATATTTTTTGCAGAATAAAGTCTATCATTCTCTTTGCGTTTTCCTCGGTCAGCGAGCAGAGACAGCAGACTGCGTCTCTCCTCGCATTTTCCAGGCTGCTCCCCAGGTTTTCGCGAAAAAACCGGAACAGAATTAAATAGGTTAAATAAAGCTCTCCTGCAAAGACTGCGCCCTTTTGAGTGAACACAATGCTTCCATCCTCCGAGCGCTCAATCATTTCCTCCGAAATCAGTTTCGGAAGCATGAGCGAAACACTTGCTTTTTTCACACCGAGCGCCTTGGCAATATCAATGCCGCGCACGCTCTTGCCCTGATTTCCAAGCTCATAGATGATAAACAGATATTTCTTTTTCGTTTCCTCTAACATTTTCGCCCCCCTGTTTCAGAAATGGCTTCATACTACCCAAGCATACGCCCATCGTGGACAGGTTATGCATAAATGCGCTGATCACCGGGGAAATCACACCGCCGATTCCAAGCGCTAAAAGTGCGCTGTTAAACATCGCAATAAACCGATAATTTGCGTGGATTCTCCGAAACAGGTTTTCACTCAGAGTTCTGAGGATCACCAAGCGTTCCAGATTGGAGGATAAGAGTGTGATCTCTGCCACCTCGCGCGCAATATCGGACGCGTCCTTCATCGCCACCGAGACATCCGCTGCTGCTAAGGCAGGAGAATCGTTAATGCCGTCTCCAACCATCACAACCTTATGTCCCTCTTGTTTGATTTCATTCACAATCCGGAGCTTATCCTCCGGCAGTACCTTTGCATAAAAGCGGTCAATCCCTAATTCCCGGCATACATTTGCCGCGGTAGTTTCACCGTCGCCGGTGATCATTAGAATATCTGAAAAGCCTTTTTCTTTCAGCTTTCCGATCACATCCGCTGCCTCGGGGCGGATCGGGTCTTCAATACAGAGGATTCCGCAGAGTTTTCCGCCAATGGCAAGATAGATCATCGAATACTTTTTGGAAAGTTCGCCGATTAAGCGCCGCTGCTCCTCCGAAACCGGAATTTTCTCGTCGTCAAACACGAAATGCGCGCTGCCGATTAAGGTTCTCTCGCCCTTTAGATCAGAGGCAATGCCGTGCGCCACGATATAGCGTACCTCGGCATGCTCCTCCATATGCTCTAAACCGCGTATTTCTGCCGCATGCACCACAGCCTTTGCCACGCTGTGCGGAAAATGCTCCTCTAAGCATGCCGCAATTTTTAAGATTTCATCCTCATGATAACCGCCAAATGCCTCCACCCGGCAAAGCGTCGGGCAAGAAACAGTCAGTGTTCCGGTTTTATCAAACACGATCGTGTCGGCAAAGGCATAGTTCTCCAAATACCTGCCGCCCTTGATCATAATATCGTAATTGGTTGCTTCTTTCATCGCCGAGATTACGCAGATCGGCGTGGAAAGCTTGATGGCACAGGAATAGTCCACCATCAGCGCAGAGAGCGCCTTGGTGAGGTTTCCGGTTAAGAGATAAACCGCCGCACTGGTCAGCAGGCTGACCGGCACTAAGCTGTCGGCAAATTTTTCTGCCTTTGTCTGCACACCGGACTTTAACTCCTCGGAATTTTCAATCATTTCCAGAATGCCGTGGATACGGGAATCGTCCAAAAGCTTGGTTACCTCAAAATCGATACTTCCCTCCTCCACCACAGTTCCGGCATAAACGCTCATTCCGGCGGATTTTAAGCGTGGAATAGATTCGCCGGTCATAGACGCTTCATTCACACCTGCCGACCCTGCCCGGACAATGCCGTCCAGCGGAATCATGCTGCCCTGCCGGACACGCAGAATATCGCCCAGAGACGCCTCTGCCAGCGGAATGGATATCTCCTGACCGTCCTCTATTTTCCAGACCTTTTCAATATTGAACGCAAGGCTGTCGGAAAGAGCATTTTTCGCCTTTTTCCGGGTGTAGCCCTCTAAAAGCTCGGAAATATTCAAAAGCGTCATCACAGAGGATGCCGTGGAGGGGGTACCGCTTAAAATAGCTGCCGAGATTGACAGCGCGTCCAGCACATCCACACTCAAATGTCCGGAAAGGAGACATTTTGCCCCCTGCCGCACAAACGGAACGGCGCGCCAGACCGTGAGCGGCAACCGGAGAAAGGACGGAACAAACAGCCGGGTGAGGATTCTTCTGCGAATCACACGGTAAAGCTCCTTTTGAAATTCCGCATCAATCACCTGTACGGACGAAAACTCATGCTCGGCTAATTCTCCTGCACAAAGCTCCGACACCGTCTGCAAAATCCGCTCTCTTGCCGCATTGGTATAATAGAAAAGGATTCCGCCGTTTACCGCGGAAGCCTTTACCGAGACCACGCCATCAATATCGCAGAGGACCGATTCTACCGATTCCTCCTGTTTTTTAGAAAAAACGCCGCTGCCGCACCGCAGACGGAGTCTGCCCGGCGCGTCGTATACAATCCGATATTTCACGTCTGATCCCTTCTTTTCTTAGTCCTGGTTCTCCTGTGCCTTTTGGGAAGCGTCGTAGCAGATGTCCTCTGCTTCTTCTCTCATATTCTTAAATGCCTCCTGTGCCTCGTTCTGAAGCTTCATGCACTTTGCCAGTCCATTCACACAGACCTTACGTGTTTTTTCACTCTTTAATGCTTTCACTCCATAGGTTGCAGCTGCAACACCGCCGACAAAGCATAAGAATTTCTCGTTTTTTAAGCAATCTGTAATTTTCATATTAAACAGTCCTTTCTTTGATTTTCCGCAGTATATTTTTACAATATTTTTTTGCCAGGATCAGGAGCAGAATCACCGCTCCCAAAAAGAGATTCACCGCCAGCATAGGCTATTGCTTTCTCTGTTCTGCCCCGTGGCACTTGCCATGGAGTGCGCAGTGCGCGCAGCCTGCGCCGCAGGAGGATTTTCCTGCGGCTTTCTCCTTTTTCATATAGCGGATCACGCCAATGACCACCGCTAAAAGCACTGCCAGTACAATAATTGTTCCGATATTCTGAAAAATCCAGCTCATAGAAAATCCTCCTTAACACATGAATTATTTTTTATTTTGGTAAATCCGGGCGGATGATATCCGCCCCTACGAAGGGTATGAAGTCCATATTCTCGGAATTTGCAGAAATATTCAATTTCGTAGGGGCGGATAT
>CAKSJF010000095.1 GCA_934462945.1 uncultured Clostridia bacterium
TTTTGGGGTTGCTGCTTTTTTATTTTGCGCGACATTTTTCAAAAGAAGAAAGGAATGGTAAAACAATGAAATGTCAAAAGATTGCCGCCCTGGTACTGGCAGCAGGAAGTATTTTAAACACCCTCCCGGCATTTGCCCAGGAGACAAACGTCTATGAAATTAAATCCAAGGAGGATTTATTCAAGCTCAAAGAGCAGGATTCGGTAGATTCCGTCCGGCTTTGCGCTGATCTTGACCTTACCGGCATGGACGCAGAACAATATCTGATTCCGAGCCTGACCGGAACGTTCGACGGCGGCGGACATACGATTTCCAATCTAACACTTGCCGGAGGAAAGGGAACATTTAATGAAATGTTCAATACCGGTCTGATCGGTGAGCTTTCCGGTACTGTCTTAAATTTGAATCTGGAAAACGTCATAATTACCGGAAATGACTGTACCTATAATAATATTGGCACAATTGCCGGAAGTATCCCGGGTGGAAGTACTGCGGAAATTAATGGCTGCACAGTCACCGGAACAATCAATTTTTCCGGAAAATCATATCTGTATGTCGGAGCGATTGCCGGAGGTATGTATGGTTCTGTTGCGGAAAGTAAGATCAATGCATCGCTCCGCTCCTGCACGAGTGATGTTACCATTCAATTGCCATCCGCAGACAGGACATGTTATTCCGGCGGGCTGTTAGGACGTGTAGAATATCATTGTGCAGTCCAAATTGATTCCTGCGCAGCATTAGGAGATATCACCTCCGGGCAGGCAAGCGGCTTGCTTGGATATATCACCAGCACTATCCCATCAATTCAAATTAACAACAGCTATTATGCCGGAAAACTGGACGGTTCTAAAAAGTGGATGCTTGCTTATACTGTCAGCAGATATTTTTCCGGAATGAAATGTCAGAACTATCTCTATGACAATGAGAAAAACCAAGCCACGTCTTATTTGGATTCTATTTACATCATTAACAACAAAACCTCTTTAGATGGTGTAACCGGATGCTCTACCGCAGACTTAGTGCAAAAAGCAAGCAAATTTGACGACTTTGAAATCCGTCCGGGAGAATTTAACGGATATCCTGTTCCGAAACGAGCAGAGACTGCACCGGACTGGGGCATATCCTTTTCCGGAGACAATGCCGTTGTTTCTGCGGCAGAGGACGGGACTTATTATGTGATCTTTGCGGCATATGAGGGAAAGACTCTCAAAAGCGCCGCTATGATAAAAGACGACTTTACCGCCGGCGAAACAACCGTGACTGCGCCCTCCGCTTTTGCGACAGACGGTGCGGACGCGGTTCGCGTAATGTTGCTTGATTCTCTGGAAACGCTGCATCCGCTCACCCCGGCGGCAACAAAATAAGAAAGGAAAGAAAACTCATGAAACAAAAAATCCAAAAGCTTGCAGGTTGGCTCACCGCTCTTTCGGTCGGCTTTAGCCTTTTTGCCGTGCCGGTTTTTGCAGAAGCAAACACCTACCACATCAAAACGGCAGAAGAATTATCTGCACTTGCAGAAGAAATTAACGACGGTAAAAACTCTGACGCAGCCATCGAACTGGAAAACGATCTGGTCATTCCGGATTCCTGGACACCGCTCGGAAAAAATAGCATGTTCCCATTTCGTGGCAGCTTTGACGGAAACGGCTACAGCGTGACGGTAACCGTAGACGATCCAACTCTCAAATACTTTGGATTTTTTGGCTGCTTAGAGAACGCAGTCGTTGAGGATTTAACCGTCCGCGGCGAAATTTATTGTTCTGAGCCTTATGCGTATGTCGGCGGACTTTCTGCACGCGCAAGAGGAAATATAACCTTGAAAAACTGCACGAATGAAGCGTCTGTTTCTGCTCTGGCAAGAGGCAGCGAGGGAATCGGCGGCTTGATCGGCGGTTATGACGACGGAATCGAATACCGATACGAAAATATTCGTATGGTCTTGGAAAACTGTGTCAACGACGGAACAGTCATGGTAACCGGTTCTTACAATAACACTTTCGCCGGCGGTCTGGTCGGCTCAAATAAAAACTGCGTTCAGCTTTCCGGCTGCACGAATAATGGAACTGTTTACGCACCGGGTATTTATGTCGGCGGTCTTTTAGGGCAGGCAGGCAGCAGCATGGGTGATTATTCTCCCCTCATTTCCGACTGTGCGTCAAACGGAACGCTTGTCGGCGCAAAAGGAAAGGTCGGACGGCTTTGGGGAAAGGGAACGGTTACAAACACCGCCAACAGCGGAAACAACACCTATACCGGTTCTGCTGACCTGGACGATCAGCTTTTATCTGAGGCACAAAAGGCTGCGTCTGTGATTTCGGTTTCCTCCGATGTGGCAGTCGGCGATTCCATTTCCTATCTGAAAGACGGTCAAACCATATCCCAGGGAATTTCCGTTCTTTGCAGTCAGGGAAAAAGAGATATCAAGCATGGCTACCTCACCTTTGATGAGGATCAGATCACCTTGGCAAAGCAAAACGCAACCGGACAGGTGGTAACCGAAACGGCAACGCTGCAATGGACAAACGAAAAGGGCGCGTCCATCCGCAAGCCGATCACCATTCTGATCTATCCGTCCTCAGACGCAAAAACCGAGCTGATGCACCGCATTGCAAACACCTACAAGAACAGCGCAGAAGAATGGGTTGTGTTTGATATGGCGGTCTATGAAACACTTGGTTTCGGAAAAAATACAACCGATTATGCAGGCTACCAAAACAAGACTGCAAATCAGCTTTCTAAAAATACACCGCTCTCCTCCGACCGGGCAAAGGCAGAAATCATTCTTTCTGCTCTCAACATTGATACCACCAGCCTGACTCCCTATCAGGGCGAAACCTACAGCAATCCGGAAAAGCTGCAAAGCATGAACCTCGGTTCCAGCTACTATGCCGCTCCGTGGATTCTCTTAGCGGAGGAGGCAGGACAGGTAACACTTACATCCGAACAGCAAAAGGCTATGATCCAGCTGCTTTTGGATGCACAGGGCGAAAACGGATTGTTTTTCTCCATTTGGGGAAACGAAAAATATGACGATGCTGACACCACCGGAACGGCGCTTGCAGCGCTTGCACGTTTTTCGGAAGATCCGTCTGTTCAGGCATTTACCGAAAAGGCAGTCAGCGGTTTAAGCCAGGCACAGGGCGAGAATGGCTCATTCGGCAATATTAACACCGACGCAATGGTAATCATCGGTCTTGCAGCAATGGGAATCAATCCGGCAAAGGATACACACTTTCAGAAATCCGGCGGAACGCTTGCGGATGCGGTGATGCTCTATGCAAACGATTCCAAAGACGGCTTCACCACCTCCTATGTATCCGGAACACAGGGCGACAAGGCGTGTGCGCTTGCCACCGAACAGGGTTTCCGTGCATTGCTTGTGTTAGAACAGCTGAAAAGCTGCAATTTCTTCAATGTGTATACACAAGTCTCCAAGGGCGGTACAGCCGTTACCGTTCCGAAAGCCTTAAAGCCGTTTGCAGCGGCAACGGACGACGGACTTTCGGACGATTCTAAGGATCAGCCGGAAACACCGGGAGAATCCGATTCTGAAATGACCGTATTCTGCACCGTTTCCACGCATGAATCCGACTGGCTGTCCGACAGCTACACCATGCCGGAGGGCGCAACCGTTGCAGAACTGCTCCAAAAGGCATTCAAAGAGGCAAATATGAGCTCCAAGGGGCTTGAGAAAGGATATATTACCTCGGTTACCAAGGACGGCGAAACGCTTGCACAATTAGACAAGGGTTCAAAAAGCGGATGGATGTATACCGTAAACGGTGATTCTCCAACGGTTGGTATCAGTGACTATGTGTTAAAAAGCGGCGACCGTGTCAAACTTTATTACACGGTTGACTACACGCAGGATGCCGGCTCTAAAAAGTGGAGCGGCGGCAGCATGGGATCGTCCTCTGCCGGTTCATCTGCAAAAACAGACCCGGAAAAAACAGACAATACCTCCCTTGCTCCGGCAATCGAATGGATGGCACAAAACGCTGCCCCCTATTATCTGATCATCACCCCGGCAGGAGTACCCCTCTTCCCGGCAGCATGGATTACAAACAAGTAAAAAAATGTCGCGGAGTTTCACAACACTCCGCGACTTTTTTTATTGCTCTAATTCATAAAGCGTCAAATCTCTAAATTCTGCTCTGCCGTCAAACGAAAACAATCCGGCAGGGTTTCCAGAACATCGCGCATTTTCTTGAAATGCAGCAAATCCTCTGTGCAAACATACCCTATATTTCAGTTTTTCCCATCGCGTGCTTTCAGGTGAAACGCATGAATTGTCTCATGATCATTCAAAAATCACGCGTCCTACATATTAAAATAGCTGCCCTTATACTTCATATTCCATCTCTTCCCATCTGTTCTCTGTACTGCACAGGTGTCATACCTGTTTTCTTCTTAAATACCATATAAAAGGATTTCATGTTTGAAAATCCAACCTTTCTTGCGATTTCCTCTACTGTTGCCCTGGAATTGATCAGCATACTGCATGCCGCTTCAATCCGATAGCCGGACACCACCTCCAGAAAGGACATCCCAAAGTTGTTTCTGACAATTCTGTTCAGCTGCCGCTCACTGATATGAAGTAATCCAGCAGCATCGGATATCCGAAGTCTTTCAGTAAAGTGACATGCTAAATACGTCTCAAGTTGTGAAAGCCTTCCGACATCCAGGCTATAGTTTTTTTCCTCTCTGCTTTTAGGCTCCTTCTCTGTTTTGTCTGCAATCCGGAGCAGAATTTCCAAAATGCGAAGTGCGTCTAATACAGAAAGATCAGACTCACCGTTCCGACATACAACCTGATACAGCTCCGAACAGTTCTCCGTCTCATCCGATACGATTTTTGGAGCCATCCCGCCACACAGCCTGTCCAACTGCTTATATAAGCTGTGACATTTTGTATTCCTTAGCCGTTGATATGAAAATCCGATCGATATACACTGTCCGTCTCCGGGAATCCTTGTATGCAGAACTCCAATCGGAATTAACAGCATTTCCCCCCGCTGTAGCTCCACGATTTCATCAGTAATCCAAAACAGCGCCCTGTCATGACAACATAAAAAAAGCTCCGCGTAATGGTGTGCATGCACAGGATGAAAAATGTCCGATTGCACACTTTTTTCTTCCGGCAGAAAAGAATCGACCACAACCGAAAAGAAAATATCCTCCACCCGGACAACCGTTTCGGTTAAACCGGGATGTGTACTCCCCTCCCGCATTCTTTTCCCTCCTTTTTTCAAATTATACCACAAAAGAATTTTCATGTCAAGCTGACTTCCTTACAAAATACGACATTGACCTAAAAACATGTCGCATTTTACTATTTACAGAGCAGCAAAATCATGCTATACTGAACTCACCGCGGTAAAACAATCATCACGGAGGTATTCTATGAAGAAAAAAGAAAATATAATCATGGCATTTCTGATGGCGGTAACATTTATATTTATTACTGTCTCCGGAATAATACATAAGCAGCAGTTTTTGAAAATACTGCCGCTATATATTTCCCTTGCTGTTTCCCTGCTGCAATCCAGAATCAACCGGTATGCGCCGCTTGTCGGAGGAATCAATGCAGTAATCTATGCGCTTGCCTACTTTTCCTTCCGACTGTATGCATCTGCTGCCTACGCATTATTTCTTTCCTGTCCGCTTCAGCTGATCACATTTATTCTTTGGAACAGGCATCCCTGGAAAAACTCCACTATGCTAAAAAAGCTTTCTGCCCGGCAGCGGATAATGATTATAGCTGCGGCAGCTGCAGCATGGCTTATTATACAGCACATGCTTTCCGGAGCTGACTCGACCTGCAGGGAGCTTGATACGGCAGTCACAATCCTCGGTTTTTTGGAAACAATACTAACGCTCCTGTCCTACTATGAATACACCGCCGCAAAGCTTGGCGGAGGTCTTTGCAGCATGCTTCTCTTTGTTTCCATGCTAAAGGATTACCCGGAGCAGACAACCTATCTCGGATATTCGGTATATCTTTTAATTTGCTCCACAATTGCCGTTATCAGAGTCCGCAAGATCTATGCAGAACAGCAAAATATAATGAAACAACAGAAAGAGAGAAAATTGATATGATTAAAAGATTTATTGTAAGCAAAGATGAAACGATTTATGAAGCATGGCCGGACGTTGCTTTAACCGACAGCGGAAAACTCCTCTGCGTTTTTACAGAGTGTACACATCACTGCGACCGCACTGGCGTAAGGCTTGTGATTTGCGAAAGCGCCGATCGCGGAAGAACCTGGTCTAAAAAAAGACCACTGACCGAAAAAGGTTCAAATGAACGCGGCTTTAACTGTCCCCGTATCTCCAAGCTTCAGGACGGAAGACTTGTGATCATCTGTGACATGGTATATAATCTGTTTGGGAATCAGTCCGGCGAGCAATATTTATGGATTAGCGCTAACGAGGGGCAAACCTGGAGCGAGCCAACTATTCTTCCGTTTTGCGGCATTGTTCCGGATCGTGTGCTTCAGCTGTCATGCGGAAGACTTTTGATTGCTGCACATTTGGAGAGTAAGGAAACAGGAAAACGCGAGCATTACCTGTGGTATAGCGATGACAACGGAAGTACCTGGTCGGACAGGGTAATACTCGCTTCTGACCCGCGATATCAGCTCTGCGAAGCCTCAATTCTGGAAAAACCAAACGGAACCCTTGTGGCATTTCTGCGCGAAAATTCTTTTCAGGGTTATCCGATTATGAAAGCAATTTCGCATAATCGCGGAGAAAGCTGGGAGGGCGTGTTCCCCACACCGCTTTACTGCGGTCACCGTCCCGTTGCCGGTTTTTTAAAGGACGGACGTGTGCTTATCACCTATCGTTTTATCCCAAGTGATGCCAACAGCATGCAAAATACCTTTGCTGCATTGCTCGATCCCAACGAGCTGGAGCATACCGAAATCAGTAAGCAGCATGTACGCGTTTTTCCGCTTGATTACGACCGAAACCCCACTCCGGACGGTGGCTACACTGGATGGGTGCAGTTTGAGGACGGTGAAATCTATGTTGTAAACTATATCAAGGACAACTCTAATAAAGCACATATCCGCGGATACAGCTTTTATCCGAATGATATGATTCTTTGTGAAGAATGACCTG
>CAKSJF010000096.1 GCA_934462945.1 uncultured Clostridia bacterium
CGTCCGGGGGACGGTCAGAACCGCGGTGTGACCGAGCCGCAGCGAGAATCTGTCAGCAAAGCTGACTGAGGGATTGTCATTTCAATTTTTTTCCTCCAAATATTCCCTCGGGGTTTTTCCGGACTGCTTTCTGAACACGCGGTTAAAGCTGCGGATCGAACCAAAGCCGCTTTCCAAGGCAATTTCAGTCAGACTTTTTTCTTTTTTCTCTATCTGCTCACACGCATATTCAAACCGATAGGTATTTAAAAATTCCCGGAAATGAACCGAAAAATATGTATAAAACAGGCTTGAAAAATAATGATATTCATATCCCAAAGCCTTTGCAATCTCGGCAAGGGTCAGATTTTCCCGGAAATGCTGATCAATATAGGAAAGTATCTGAAAAATCAGGTCTGCCTCCTCCCTGCTCGGCAGCCTCTCTGCATGCTTTTCACACGCTGCACAGGCAAGATACAGACAGCCAATCCGCTCAAACAACTCTGTTTCCTGTTTCAGAAACAGCTGACCGCACAAAAAATTCCACACGTTCTCCGAACAAAAAAAGGGCGAAAAGCACACACCGCGCAATTTTTTTGAAAATGCCGGAATGTGATCCTCTGAAAACACGCCAACCCAAACTTTTGACGAATTTTTAGAAACAATAAAGCTATGCGGTTCATTCGGCGGCACAATCAGCATTTCGCCCTCTATAAGCGTTTTTTCAAGGTGCGCCGTTTTCACCCACACCTCTCCTTTCACAACACTAATTAATTCATAATTTCGGTGGAAGTGCATTTTCCACACTGTTTTTCCGTATAAAACACCGTTATAGCTATAGTTCCCGGTTGAATTGGTCGGCTGGTGAAACATAAAAGCCCTCCTATCTTAACTTTTGTCTATTATTCTATAACATATTGCTTGTTTTGTCAAGGAATTTATCATAAAATGAAAGAAAAAAGGCGGGTGATTTTATGAATGGAATTGTTTTTTCCATTGAGGAATTTTCAATTTATGACGGTCCGGGTATCCGTACCACAGTTTTTTTAAAAGGATGTCCGCTCCGGTGCAGCTGGTGTCACAATCCGGAAGGGCAATCCGGAAAAAGTGAGATTGTCCGCAGTCCGAACGGCTGTCTGCATTGCGGCGCATGCGAACAATATGCGGTACAAAAAAACGGAAAAACCGTTTATTCAGAGGAAAGCATCCGGCATTGTCCGCGAAAGCTTCTTCGCATTTCCGGAGAGATGTATTCTGCCGACGCTCTGATTGATCGAATCATGCAAAACGAAATCATATTAAAGGACGGCGGAGGGATAACATTTTCCGGCGGTGAGCCGCTTTCTCAGCATGAATTTCTCACTCTATGCCTGAGAAAGCTCCGAAACCGCCTGCACACTGCAATTCAGACAAGCGGCTATTGCAAACCGGAAATATTTTCAGAAGTTCTTGACTTAGCTGACTATTTCCTGTTCGATTTAAAGCTCGCCGATCCGGAGCGCCACCTCCGGTACACAGGAGTCTCAAACGAATGGATTTTAGAAAACTTTCATAGCCTGGTAACCTCCAAAAAACCATTCACTGTCCGGATTCCGCTGATTCCCGGTGTAACCGATACAGAAGAAAATATATCCGGTATCATCCAAATCATGTGCCGGGAGCAGGTTTTTTATGCGGAGCTGCTCCCCTATAACAAGCTTGCCGGCAGCAAATATCCGCTTTGCGGCAGACGCTATCAGCCGGATTTTGACCCGAAGCAGCCGCCAAACCCACATTCCGAGCTATTTTTACAACATGGAATCAAAATTAAAATTTTATAAAGAAAGAGGGATTTTTATGACAGAACGCGTGAATACACTTTTAGAATTTTTAAAAAGTAAGGAGTATCGGAAAGCAAGAAAGCATTTGGATTCCATTGAATTTTTAGATTTTCACGATCCGCTTGCTCATGCAGAAAATTTCCGCCGGGTGCTTGCAGAGGAAACACCGGTTTTATGGGAAAACGACCGGTTTGGATTTCACCGGAGTACTGATCTGACGCTTCCCAGCTGGTACGGCAATGTGACACCCGGCTATGACCGGATATTAGGCAGCGGCTTTTGCCACATACTTTCGCAAATCCAAGAAAGAATCCAAAGGGCAGAAAATCCGCAAAAAGCTGATTTTGGAAAAGCAATGGAAGAAGAACTCAACCTCGCAATTTCTTATGCGAAAGAATATGCTTTATTTGCAAAAAAACAAGGAAATGATGTGCTATCCTGCGCTATCTGTAACGTCTTAGAGCGCGGTGCAAGGGATTTTTATGAGGCTTGTGTTTTTTTGAAATTGATCATATTTTCCTTACGCTCCAGCTTCACCATCCATCTGACACTCGGACGCTTTGACCAGTATATGTATCCGTTTTATGAAGCATCCAGACAAAATGGAGCCACTGATGAAGAAATTTTTGAATTGCTTGAAGAATTCTTCATATCGCTGAATTTTGACACCGATCTTTATCCTGGCGTTCAGCAAGGAGATGACGGTCAGAGTATGGTTTTGGGCGGCTATGATTCAGACGGAAATGACCAATATAATCCGCTGTCCGAGTTATGCATGAGGGCATCCTTAGAGCTATGTCTGATTGATCCGAAAATTAATCTGCGGGTCAGCAAAAACACACCGGATGAACGATATATCCGCGCAACACATCTGACAAAATGCGGTCTTGGCTTTCCGCAGTACTGTAATGACGATGTGGTGATTAAGGGCTTAGAAAAACTGGGCTATGACAAAGAGGACGCTGTAAATTATACGGTTGCGGCATGCTGGGAATATATTATTCCGAAAAAAGGGGCAGACATTCCAAATTATAACTCTATGGATTTTCCTTTTATTGTGCAGAAGGCAATCAATGAAAATCTATTCGCCTGCACATCCTTTGAGGCATTAAAGCAAAAGGTTTCTGAAGCAATTGCAGCAGAATGTGACCGGATCATCGCAGAGAGAGTCCATTCAAAGCAAGGTCCGCTGCCGCTGCTATCCGTCTTTTTTGACGGAACAATCGAATCGCTGACTGATCTCTTTTCCGGCGGCACAAAATATAACAATTTCGGTTGCCACGGTGTGGGAATTGCAAATGGCGCAGACATTCTGTCAGCGGTAAAAAAAGTGATTTATGAGGATCAAAGCGTAGAAAAGGAAACACTTTTAGATGCGCTTTCCAAGGACTTTGAAGGATATTCGGAGCTTTTGGATACACTCCTTAGCTGTCCGAAAATGGGAAATGACCCATCTGTCGACAAAGAAGCGGCATTTTTGATGGACTGCTTTTCCAAAAACTTAAACGGCAGACCAAACGGGCAAGGAGGAATCTGGCGCGCCGGAACAGGGAGCGCCATGGATTATCTCATTTTAGGGACGAAATGTCCGGCAACGGCTGACGGACGGCGCGCGCATGCCTGCTATCCCTCCAGCTTTTCTCCCTCCTTAGAAACGCGCCCGTCCGGTTTGCTCTCGGTCATCCGCGCCTTTACAAGCTATGATCTATCCAATATCATCAACGGCGGTCCGCTGACGATTGAAGTACACGACACCGTTTTGAAAAATGAGATCGGCATTGAAAAAACGGCGCTTTTAGTGAAAGAATTTATCAAGCTGGGCGGACATCAGCTGCAAATCAATTCCGTTAACCGCGATCAGCTTCTGGACGCACAAAAGCACCCGGAAAACTACCCGAACCTGATTGTCCGCGTTTGGGGTTGGAGCGGATATTTCACCGAACTGGACGTTGGATACCAAAATCATATTATTAAAAGACTGGAATATCAGCAATAAAAAAGCTTTTGATAAAAGCTCCGCCTGCGGGCGTAGGAATAAGGTAGCATTTTTGATTTTTTGTCATTGCGTTTTACGCAATTTCCTACAAATTAAAAAAATCCTGCTGCAAAATCACCGTTTGCAGCAGGTTTTTTTGGATTCAGGAAACAAACTCAAATACAACATTGGGATTTTCGTTATGTATTTCATCAAAAATCTTTAGCATGGTTTCACAGTATTTGCGCAAATCCTCTGGCAAGGACAAGAAACCCTTGATTTTCACTTGAAACTGACCTCTTTTAAAAAAAAGTCCCTGCATGCAATCCCATAAGGCATCCCAGTTTTCTCCATAGTATTCCGGAAACCCAAACTTTTCCTTTAAAATCAAATGAATTTCTTCCAAAGACCGACAGCCTGTAAAATCCAAAAGGATCGGATTTTCTAATATATGCTTAAATGTTTCTCTTTTTGTATCATGCATAAAATTCACCTGCTCTTTTCATACGTTTATTTTACCACAATTCGATCGAGAATGCAAGATGTACAAGAGGGGCGATGCTGTCACCGCCCCATTCTGTCTTTTTGGGATGATGTGGGCATCATCCCCTGCAATATACGATTGACCAATGCGTTTTGCACTATTTTTCATCCCATTATAATTCCGGATGATTAACCCTCCATGTGTTTTCCTAAGAAACCGGCGGCGCTCTCGGCGAGTTTATTTTCCACTTCGCCCATCTGTTCGCCGTCATTCATCACGAAAATGACCGAGCCGATTGCGTCGCCCTCGGACACGATCGGAACAACCACGCCGGCATTATACTTATCCACGCCCTCTGCAATGGAGATTCCCGAATCAAATCCGCGCGACTGGAACGGCGCTTTTTCGTTCATCACATTCTCCACATCCTGGCTGACGCGCTTTTCCATCAGCTCTTTTTTCGGCACACCCGAAACAGCAATCACACTGTCGCGGTCTGTGATACATGCGCCCCTGCCGCTGGTCTTTGCAAGCGTTTCTACATAAGTCACCGCAAAATCCCCCAACTCCCCGATCGGAGAATATTTTTTAAAAATAACCTCTCCGTCCTTTTCGGTGTATATTTCCAGAGGATCTCCCTCGCGAATCCGCATCGTCCGCCGGATTTCCTTTGGAATTACGACTCTGCCTAAATCGTCGATTCTTCTCACAATTCCTGTTGCTTTCACATCTATCCATCCTTTCATAAAGCGAGTTTGTCAAATAATTTGTTATGTAGTCATATTATGTGTTGTTTGGAGAAATCTATACGAAAATTTTTTATTGATTTTTTTCCAAAAAAGTGGTATACTGAAAGGAGCGAAATTTAAAGGAGTTTTTTACATGATCGAAAAAGAGGTAAAGGAGCTGCGCAGGCGGTTTCGGTATGACAAGAGCAATATTTCCTGCGTCCGCGGATGCTTTGTGAACGAAAAGGGCGAGATTGTGACCCAGTTCCGGCAGTCGTTTGCAGCTGCGCCGATGGAGGAAACCGAGGCAATATTTGCAATTTTGAAAAAAACGCTTTCCGGCACACTCGGAACGAATTTATTAAATATGGAATTTTCCACAAAACAGGTGTTAGAGGGTGAGGAACATGCGCTCCTCATGTCGCTCCGTGATTCGCACCTGGAGGATGAGGACGCTGTCAACGCGCTGTTTCAGCATATTACAGGCTCGCTTTCCATGGACGGAAACTATGTAATTCTGCTTGCCTATGAGGACTGCGACATCTTTTCCTACCGTGCCGACGGCGAAAAGGAGGAGGATTCCTCAGAGGTGTATTCCTATTTTCTTTGCAGCATTTGTCCGATCAAGGCATCGCGCCCGGCGCTTTCTTTTCACGCTTATGATAATTCGTTTCATACGCTTGCGGCAGATTCAATTCTGACCGCGCCGCAGGTGGGATTCTTATTTCCTGCCTTTGACAACCGCCGCGCCAATATTCATGCCGCACTCTACTACACGCATGATATTACCAACAACCATGAGGAATTAATTGACGAGCTATTCAAGCTGACTCCCCCTGCCCCGGCGGCAGAGCAAAAGGAGGCATTCCGCACCTGTTTATCCGAGGCTGTGGCAGACGCATGCGATTTTGAAGTGGTAAAATCTATTCATGAGCAGATTTCCGACATGGTGGCAGTACATAAGGAAACAAAGCAGGAAGAACCGCTCACCATGTCCCGGCGCGTGTTAGAGGCAGTTTTAAGCGAGAGCGGTGTGGACGAGGAGCATGTGGAGGTATTTTCCGAAAAAATTTCCGAGGCATTCGGAGAGGATGCCGAGGTGTGTCCGCAAAATATTGTAAACACCAAGCAATTTGAATTAAAGCTTCCGGACATTTCCATCAAAGTGAATCCGGAGCGAAAAGATCTGATCACAACACAGGTGATCAACGGAACAAAATACATTCTGATCAATGCCGCCGAGGGCGTTGAGGTAAACGGCGTTCCGATTTCCATTCAATAAAACAAAAGCGCCGGCTTTCCCCCCCAAAAGAAAGCCGGCGCTATTTTATGCTTCGTTCCCTGATTTTTGGAACTCGTCTTTTTCAATTGTCTCCGGTTCTGCCAGGTACGGTGTCTGGTTTTCATTCCACACAAATACCCGTACCGCAAATACCTCTCCGGGAATCAAAGCGGTCTGCTCCTCCGCGCTGACCGGAACAGTTTTTACACCAGTCATTCTTCCCTGCCGGTCGTACCCGGCAACATAAATGCTGCTTTCTGCCGGAATCAGATTTTGCAGAACGATAACCTCTGCACCGCTTTCCTGCTGTGTGACCGTCGATTCTGTGAACGGTGCAATATAAGTCACAGCCGTATTTTTCAAATTCGCATTTCCCTCATCAACCGTCACTTTGCTCCACTGTCTGCGGCTTCCGGTATACCGGATTTCAGAAAGGTAACATAGTCCAAACGCATCCTTTGAAATTTCTCTGACAGCTGCCGGGATGGTGACACTGCTTAGTC
>CAKSJF010000097.1 GCA_934462945.1 uncultured Clostridia bacterium
GGTATAATGTTCATTAATATATTGAATAATATCCTGCCAGTCGAGCTTTACATTCTTTTTCAGCTGCTTTTCCGACATCATATTAATGAGCAATACCATCTCCTGGTATACCTCCTCCGGTCTTTGGTTGGCAATCTGCGCATAGATTTCAAAATCGGGTTTTCCGCCGTAATCTTTTTTCTTTACATTGCGCACCTCTAAAATTACATTCATAAACCGTGTGTAAAGTTGTTTTCTTGACATATCGCTCAGATTTCCGTTTTCTTTTAAAATGTTCTGGATCAATGCAATTGCATCCTCTGCTCTCCCTCCGGCAAGCAGATTGAATAGTTCTTTTTCATCTCTGTCTGTAAACCTCAAACGTTCCCTCCTGTCTGAAAAGCTAATCAGCGGGCGTTCCTTCGGCATTGCTTTCATCGCAGAAAGCGCCTCGGTGTGCGCTTTTTTCATGCCGTCTAATCCCGGATAAATGCCGCCCAGTCCGACTAAAAGATCCACATCCCGTTCATCATTTTTTAAAAGCTCACGAATTTTTGTTAAATGCTCATCCAACTGATCCCGTTCCTGGTCATTCTGCATATTCACAATAATATAGATAGAATCCTTTTCGCTTGACAGCGGAAAAATATCATAGTCAACCGAAAATATCTCCTTTACCACACTATAAAACCCAAGCCGGATATTTTCATAGTCAGACGTACTATACTTCTCAAAAAAACTATCGGTCGGCGCAAGCTGTAAAATCACTACTGCGAAATAATCATACCGAAACGGGAGTGTGTTTTTTATAACCTCCTGCGCCGCCGCATCAATCATATAGCCGGAGGTATTCAAAAAGTTGATTAAATATTTTTCCTGTGCATACGGAAGTGTCATGGTGAGCGTTTTGTTCCGGTTTAAAATATCATCCAGTCCATGCTCCACCTTTTCAAACAAGTCTGTTTCATCTGTAACACCAATTTTTCTGGCAAGCTTTTTGGTTGGCAGCATAATCTGCACCACGCTCCCCCGAAGCGCCGCAACGGACAGTAAAATAAAGATCAAAAGCATTGCCCCCTCTACGGCAAGCTGCCCTTTCTGCGCATTATAGATATCCCGGTAAGGGACTACCACAAAATATGTATAGCCAACCAAATTGTCCGAGGTCGAATATGAAACAATATAGGCTTTGTTTGTTCCGTCAAACTTATTATCAAAGCAACTCGGACCGGAAACTAAGAGATTGTATAATTCTGTATCCAGTATATTCTGTTCCGTAATATCCCTCCGCACCGAAAAAATCTGTCCGGAATAACGGTTTAGCATGTATTTCTGTGTGTTTTCCGTAAAAAATTCGCTTTCATCAAAGGTCATCAGCTGATCCAGACGGATATTGATAATCAGCATGTTGGAAAGGCGGTACTGATTCAACCGGCGCAAAACAATCGGAATAACCTTGTCCTCCTTGCCGTCAAAGGTTCTTGTTGTCGGCGCAAGAATCCGGTATGCGTCCGATCCGAAAAACTGAATTGTGCGCCAGTAATTGTCCGGATAATCCTCATATATATACCGGTTCTTAAAATACTGATCCAGCTCCGTTCTTCCTTCCTCATGATATACATATCCGTTTTCCGAATCAACCACCATTGCATTTTCCACAACAGCGCAGGTTTCAGTAATGTTTTTCAGAACATTTGCCGCTTTCATCACATTCAGATCCTCCGAAAGCATGTCCGAATTTTTCAGCAGGCTGATAAACTGCTCATCATAGCTCAAAAGCTGTGTTGCCTGAATGGCATTAATAATCTTTGTTTCGCTCGCCTCTGCTGTCTGTTTCAGCGTTGCCTCATAAAAGCTCCGGATGGATTTCTTATTGTTATACATGTTATAAAGATTGGTGACAATCAGCGACATAAGCAAGATCAAAGCCGGCAATGCCACAAAAAATGTGATTCTTTTGTCTGCAAATTGTTTTTTTGAATGATTCTGCAACATAATACTTCCCTTTCTTTGTTTCATACCTTTATTGTACCATAAAGATATTTAACGGTCAACATTTTCCTCTTATTGACAAACATTTCGGTACTTTCACAGATTTCGACACTCCCATTATGTAATTCTTTACTTGCCGGATGTTTTCAATTATGGTACAATAATGAGTGAAAGGCGGCGAACAATATGAGAAAACTACTTTGCTTGATCTTATGCGGATTGATTTTGCTTGGGGGCATAATCTCTGCGTGTCAACGGAAGAAAAATCATCAGACCGAGGAAATGGTTGAGATTACTATCAGCAACTGGCCAAACCCGGATAAAAAACCGGCTCAGTATGAATCTATGACAAAACGTGTTGCCGCATTTGAAAAACAGTATCCCAATATCAGAATTACCGGCGACCAATGGGAATTCAATCCCCAGACCTATATGGAAAAGGCAGAGGGCGGAACCCTCCCCACACTCTATGTTGTTCCCTACACCGAAACACAGAAGATTATTAAATGCGGATACGGAAAAGACATCACACAGGAGGTGAAGCAGTACGGCTATTATGATCACATTATTGATTTTCATATGAACAACATCAGTAAAGGAAATAAAATCTATTTTCTGCCGTCCAGCTCCTATGCAATGGGTCTTTTTATGAATTTGGATCTGATGGATCGGGCAGGCTATCTGCAGCCGGACGGTACGCCGATTGCTCCCAAAACCTTTCACGAGTTGATTGAAACAGCCGAGGCGATTACCAAAGAAACCGGGAAAGCAGGCTTTATTCTGCCGACAACAAACAATCTGGGAGGTTTTTTCTTTACCGTAATTGCCTGGAACTTTGGAACAAAATTTATAGAATATAATGACGAAAAGCCAAAGGCGGCATTTGATTCTCCGGAATGTGTCCGCGCTCTGCAATATATCAAGGATCTAAAATGGGTCTATCACACTCTGCCGGAGGAAGCGCTGATCAGTTATGATGATTTTTTGAAAAGACTGACAGAAAATGACGCTGCTATGACCCTTTTTAACAACAGTATTATCTCAGACTTAACCAATATCTATGGAATGAGCAAGGATCTGATCGGTCTGGCTTCTGTTCCTGCCGGATCAGCCGCGCATGTAACCCTGATCGGCGGCGCATACTGTGCCGTTGCTCCGAATGCTACTCCTGAACAGATTGACGCAGTTTTTAAATATATAGAATTTGACTATTCGGAAAAACAGGAAGCTTTACAGCAGGAAAATGACGATGGTAACTATTTGAGCGGCTTAATTAATTTAAACAGCAAAATCACAGACAAAACAAACAGCGATTGGAAAAAAGAGTGCAACGTAAATCCGAATCATATCCGCTTATTTAACGATGAATCCAATATCGGCTATCAAACCGAGGAGGAGGTTTGTGCACAGGATCTGTATGCTACACTGGATTTGTGCATCCAGGAGGTTTTAGCAGATCAAAATGCCGACTGTGCGCAGATTCTAAAAAAAGCAGCAGAAAATTTTCAAAAAAATTATCTGGATTACGAATAACGCACCAAACGCCTCCCTGCATGATCTCCATGCCAGGAGGCGTTTGGTGCGTTCTGAACCTATTTAAAAATTTTTTCATGATCTGATTTTACTATAAAATAATATTTAGTAAGTTTACAAGTCCATCTATGGTATAATCGCACAGCGCTCCGACGCCTGCCTGTGCAATATTACCGCCGGATATACCAACACAGCTAAACCCTGCAAGCTTAATTGATACCACACCGGCAGAGGAATCCTCCACGCCGATCACCTTATGCCGCCGCTCGAACGGAATCCCCAAACCCACTCTTGCCGTTTCGGCATAAAGCCATGGGTGCGGCTTTGGTTCAAGCTCGCCTAATGTTCCGGTCTGCCCCGGACGGAGCGCCTGCCCGGCGGTGATAATGCTATCGTAAAAATCAACCGGGTTTCCCATGTCAAGCTGTTTGAATGCCGAGATAATTTCCGGCATCGCTTTTTCATAAAGTCCGCTTGTCACCAGTCCGATTTTGATTCCCTCTTTTTTAACTGTCAGCAAAAACTCTTTCAGGTTTGGCGCAGGGGTAAATGCGTCCTGTTTTCCTCTGCCCTTTAAAATCTCGTCCATTTCATAGTTGACGATTTCAAAGTAATACTTGCGCGCAAGCTCCAGGCTCTCGCCCTTTGCATACTTATCAATCATATACTGCAAATGCTCGGAAACGCTATGTCCGGAGATAAACGGCTCGTCCTCTGTTTCTCTTTGAAAATGATCATTTCCCAAAAGTCTTGCCGTTGTACGTTCAATCACCCACATCCAAAAGCTTTCTGAATGTACACTTGTACCGTCTAAATCCATTAGGATTGCCTCTGCCTTTGGTTCAAAATGCGTTTCATGCATCGGATAAATTGCAGGATACCCCATACCGCTTTTGACTACGCATAATTTTTTATCGTCAAACTCGACAATATCTACTTTTTGATCATCCGGAGTGAGGATTTTCCTCACTCCGTCTTTCCCTGTTTCAAAAAATTCGTTTTTTACTATTTCGTTCATTTTACAATCCTCAATGTCTCAATTTTCTTTGCGCCAACAGTAATTTTATTTGAGATTTTCTGTTCTGTTTCTTCGGTCATTTTGCACTTGTAAACCGTTTCGGCTGTTTGCACCGCAACGGTCTGCTCCTGTTCGGATGCGTTATAGAAACGAATGATTGTTCCGTTTCCGTCCTCCGCTCTTTTGACTGCCGTTACATGCACATTTTTGTTATCAATTGAAAGCAGGCTGTTCTCTCTTGGAAGATTTCCTTTTCCTCTGCCGACTGCCGCGCATTTTACCGGTGCAAAAATTTCTGCCGCCTTGTTCGGAAGGGTGGTAACCTCTTTTCCGTCAAAATGCATTGCATATTCATAGGTATGCTTGCCGGGGCACTGTACTCCCTCATCATCCAATTCCGTCTGCTTTTCCTCCGAAACTGCAAGCTTGATCCGGCAGGCACGAATGAGTGTTAATGCCATGGTGGAATCGTCAAACACTTCATATTCATACAATCCTTTCGGCATGACAGCAAATCCGTTTTCACCGTCCGTTACCGCTGCAAAGGTTCGCAGCGGCTGTGTACCGAATGCCTGCTCCACCCAACCGGTAGAATCCGGAATCGCAATATCGTGTTTTACCAAATCAAAATGGCTATCGCAAACAGAGTAAGTTGTCTGGATATTGGTTGGGAAATTCACTCTTAACCAATGATCCTTGGCAGTATTATTGAGTTCTACCCGAACTTTGATATAGTCGGCATCCTCGTCAAGCGTATAAATCACTTTAACCGGAATTTTGGTGTAAATCTCGCTCGGATTGACCGCACAGCTTTCCGGTACTTCAAACTCAAATTCTGCCGCAACACTGCCAGTCAATTCACCGCTTTCTACAGTATACACCCTCGCATTTGCGCCAATGGAGTAAAACTTTTTATCAAATTCCGGAGAAACATGCTTCCATGCATTTCCGACCTCGCCTTGTGAGGAAAGATAGTTCAGACCCTTGTAAGTCTTTCCGGTCGGCTTGTATTCTACATCAACCGTTCCGTTACCGCTGACGGCTGCTTTGATTTTACCGTTTTCCAACACGTTTCCAAGGGCAATTCCCGGCTTTTTCAAAAGCGCGTTCTTTGCCGGCTTGATTTCATAGGTGCGATAGCCAAGCGCCGGGACATTGGTAAGCTTTGCATAGAACCGGTGATTTACGCTATTCAAAATGGTTGGCACTTCCCAGATATTATCGACAAACACACTTGATTTTCCGCTGGTAATTGCCTGCATTCTGACGCCGTCAATTTCAATTCCGTTTCCGAAAAAGTCCGGTACGTCAATATCAAGCGGTACAATTACATCTCTCACAAAGGGCAGAGGATTGTATACCACCAACTGCACCACTGTTTTTTCCTGTCCCTCCGGAGAGAGATTTTTTGCAATTTCAATCATTGCATCATCTGTCACAATATCGGCAATATCCTTTGCCTTTCGGTAGCGGTATTCCATATCCTTGCAGACCTCATCCGGTGCACAGCCGCCGTTTGCGTCATGGCTGTGGCAGGACAGCAGATACCGCCAGCCGCGCTCTAAATACCGTTTGCTGTCATTTCCGGCAAGGGCATTCAAAGGCTCTGCCAGATAGGTAAGCGCGGTATATGCATCGAAATCCGCCTGCTTTAAATAGGTTCTTGCACTGATTGTTCCGGGGAAAAGATACGTCCATTTTCCCTCTTTCAGATAGGCTCTGCGCTCGCCTTTTAAAACGGTCATTTTGTCTTGATCAAGATATTTTTCAGCGTCTTTCCAGAACCCCTCAAGGTTTGTATGCTCAATTTTGATTTCACCCTCAAACAGCTTTTTTGCGTCCCGGATGATTTCACTCTCACGCGGAAAGGCAACCGAAATATCGTGACCGTTCATTCCCAAAAATACCGGAGTGGTAAAGTGTCCCTTTTCTTCCTCCAACATATCCAAAATTGCTTTTTTGAGGTTTTCCTTATCATAGTTTGCAACCGGC
>CAKSJF010000098.1 GCA_934462945.1 uncultured Clostridia bacterium
CAATTCCTGTGTCAATGTTTTTCTGCGCATCCATTGCCCTCTATAAGAATGTTTAGCTTTACAAATTTTTTTCTTTATTCTCCCCTTTCTTTGAAAAACACTTGTAAAGAAGCCTGTTTCGTGCTATAATATAGTAAAAACAGGAAATCAATGAGGAGACGAAGTGAATGAATCAGGCTTTAACAGATTTTTGGAACTCGGTGAAGGATCAGGAAATTGCTGTGATTGGAATTGGGATCAGCAACCGGCCGTTAATTGAATATCTCGTCCGGCTCGGCGCAAGGGTGACCGCATGTGACAAGCGCGAACGGCAGGATTTAGGAAAAACCGCAGAGGAATTAGAAAGCATGGGTGTTTCGCTCTGCCTGGGAGAAAACTATCTGAAGCATTTAACACAAAAAATTATTTTTAAAACCCCAGGCATGCGCTACGATACACCGGAGCTTTTATCGGCAAAGGCAAACGGCGCGGTGGTGACCTCTGAAATGGAGGTTTTCTTTGATGTCTGCCCGTCGCACATCATTGCCGTGACCGGCAGCGACGGAAAAACCACCACAACCACGCTTATTCATAAAATGATGACCGCCGCAGGCTATAAAACCTGGCTGGGCGGCAATATCGGGCATCCGCTTCTATCCGAAACAGAACAAATGAAGCCAGAGGACTGGGTGATTTTAGAGCTTTCCAGCTTTCAGCTCCACACCATGCGAAAGTCGCCGGAAATTGCTGTGATGACCAATCTTTCTCCAAACCATCTGGACGTACACAAGGACTACCAGGAATACATCGACGCAAAGAAAAACATTTTCCTCTATCAGGACAAAGACGGTTTGTTTGTGACCAATGCGCATAACAAAGATACAAACAAACTCATTCCGGAGGCACGCGGAAAGGTTCTCACCTTTTCCTCCGACCCAGCAGATCATGCCGACATCACGTTCCAAAACGACACAATCTATGTGCAGGATCAGCCGTTTTTAAAGCGTTCTGATATTCTGCTCCCCGGCATGCACAACGTGGAAAACTACATGGCGGCAATCGGTGCTGTCGGGTCTATGGTATCGCAGGACGTGATTTTAGAGATTGCAAAAAGCTTTGGCGGTGTGGCTCACCGGATTGAATTAATCCGCACCCTGCATGATGTGCGCTATTACAACAGTTCGATTGATTCCAGTCCAAACCGAACGATCAACACGCTTTCGGTATTCCCGGAAAAAGTGATTTTGATTGCCGGCGGAAAGGACAAAGGAATCCCCTACGATGCACTCGGAAAACCGCTTTTGGAGCATGTGAAGTATTTAATTTTAATCGGCGCGACCTCGGATAAAATCTATGAGTCTCTGAAAACAGCCGCCGGTGGAGAAATTCCGTTCCCGGTGTACCGTGCCATAGATTATCCGGATGCCGTGACGCGTGCGCAGACAGAATCCAAACCGGGAGATGTCGTTCTGCTCTCCCCTGCCAGCACCAGTTTTGACCTGTTCCGAAACTTTGAGGAGCGCGGAAATTTATTCCGGACAATCGTGGAAAACTTAAAATAAACGGAGGACATTATGAAAGAAACGATTCAAACGCTCAGCGATCTGCGCGGCATCTCCGGCTTTGAATACCGGATTTCCGACCGAATTGCAGAGCTTTTCAGACCGCTTGCCGACGAGGTGAGCATTGACAATTTGGGAAATATCATTGCCGTAAAAAGATGCGGACAAAAAAATGCGAAAAAAGTGATGATTGAGGCGCACATGGACGAAATCGGTCTGATGGTGAGCGAAATTGATTCGCGCGGATTTTTACGGTTTGTGAATATGGGCGGTGTTGACCCGCGGATTTTACCTGCATCAGAGGTAACGGTACACGGAAAAAAAGATCTTCCCGGCATTATCGGCGCAAAACCGCCGCATCTGCAAGCCGCCGGAGAGGCGGACAAAAGCGCAAAAATCACCGATATGGCAATTGATGTCGGACTTTCCTTTGAGGAGGTTTCCGCGTTGGTTTCGGTGGGTGACAGCGTGACGCTTTCGCAGTCTGCCGGTGCATTGGGCGCGCACCAATGGAGCGGAAAAACCATGGACGACCGCGCCGGAATTGCCGCCCTGCTCGAAACGCTGAAACGTCTGCAAAAATGCAGGCTTTCTGTGGATGTATATGCTGTAGCGGCAGTCCAGGAGGAGGTTGGTTTGCGCGGAGCAAAGGTGGTCACCTGGTCGATTGCACCCGACCTTGCAGTAGCAGTGGACGTTTGCCACGCAATCACGCCGGATAATTCCTATAACGCATTTGCCGCCGGGAGCGGTGCGATTATCTCCATCGGTCCGAACATTCACCCCAAAGTACAGAAAAGGCTTTCTGAAACCGCGGAAAAATATCATATCAAAACCGACCTGGACGTTGACGGCGGCGACACCGGAACAGATGCCTGGGTGATGCAGGTTTCGGGCGTCGGCGTTCCGACCGGACTTCTATCCATTCCGCTCAAATACATGCATACCTCAGTAGAAACACTCGATCTTCGGGACGTGACAGCGGTGGCAGAGCTTTTGAGCTTCTTTGTCCAGGATTTAGACGAGGATTTGGAGGGATGGTTATGTTTTTAAAGGAGCTTTGCGAGTTAAACGGAGTCAGCGGAGACGAGCATGCGGTACGAAACTTTCTGAAAGAGAAAATCACACCCTATGCAGACGATCTGACCGTTGACACCATGGGAAATCTGATTGTCCTGAAAAAGGGACAGAACCCGGGAAAAAAGCTGATGATCTCAGCACACATGGACGAGGTTGGACTGATTATTTCCGGGATTACCGATAAAGGCTTTCTCCGCTTTAAAACAGTGGGCGGCATTGATACGCGTGTTTTAATTTCCAAAAAAGTTGTGATTGGAGAGAAGAAAATCCCGGGTGTGATCGGTATGAAAGCAATCCATCTGCAAAAGCGGAGCGAACGCGAAACCGTGCCGGAAATTCAATCGCTCTTTATCGATATCGGCGCATCCTCGGAGGAGGCGAAAGAGTTGGTTTCCATCGGCGAATATGCAAGCTTTGACACGCAGTATGCCGAGATCGGCAGCGGAAAAATCAAGGCAAAAGCATTGGACGACCGCGCCGGCTGTGCCGTTTTACTGGAGCTGATACAAAAGCCTGTCAAATACGACACCTATTTCTGCTTTTTGGTGCAGGAGGAGGTTGGACTGCGCGGCGCACAAATCGCCGCATACTGTTTGCAGGCAGACGCGGCATTGGTATTAGAGGCAACCACCTGTTCGGACGTGGCAGGCTGCAAGGAGCATCAGTTTGTAACGCAGCTTGGCGGCGGTGTGGCGCTTTCTGCACGCGACCGTGCATCGATTGCCGATCTGAAACTTCGGAAATTTTTAGAGGATACCGCACAAAAAAATCAAATCCCCTATCAATACAAAAAAACAACCGCCGGCGGCAACGATGCCGGTGCAATTCATATCTCCGGACGCGGAATCCCAACAGCATCCCTGTCCGTACCCTGCCGCTATCTTCATTCCCCGGCAGGTCTGATCGCAGCGTCAGACCTATCCGCAATGGAGCAATTAGCAGGGGAATTTCTGCAAAACTTTTAGGAGGAGAAAAGCATGGAACTATTAAAAAAACTAACGCAATGCGGAAGTGTTTCCGGCGAGGAGCAGGAAATTTCCGCTTTGATTTCAGAGGAATTATCAGAATTTGAGCAATATACCGACGCGTTGGGGAACCTGATCGTTCACAAAAAGGGGACAGGAAAAACAATTCTGTTTGCCGCGCATATGGACGAAATCGGCATTATGGTCACCTATCTGGAAAAGGACGGATTTTTACGTTTTTCCAATATCGGCGGACTTTACACCAAAGATCTCTTAGGCAGACGTGTACGCTTTGCAAACGGCAGGGTCGGTGTGATCGGAACAGAAAGCGAAAACAAAAACCGCGCCATGGGCAAGATGTATATTGACATCGGCGCAGAATCCAAGGAGGAGGCAGAAAAATTTGTCTCGGTCGGCGATACGGCATATTTTGTCGGTGAATTGGTCGACCAGGGACACACAATCCTCTCCAAAGCGCTGGACAACCGCGCCGGCTGCTATGCGCTGATCCGGGCGGCAAAAGAGACAAAGACGGAAAATGACCTTTATTTTGTCTTTACCGTCCAGGAAGAGGTTGGTTTGCGCGGGGCGCGTACCGCCGCATTCGGCATTGACGCGGACAAAACCGTGGACTATGCCATTGCCGTGGACGTAACCGACACCGGCGACACTCCAAACGGCGAAAAAATGGCGGTTTCCCTCGGAAAGGGCGCAGCAATCAAGGTGATGGATCATTCTGTGATCTGCGATCACACCGTCCGCGAAATGCTGGTGGCGCTTGCAAAAGAGAAAAGCATTCCCTATCAGCTGGAAATTATGACAGACGGCGGCACAGATGCCGGAACAATTCACCTGACGCGCGGCGGAATCCGCACCGGCGGAATTTCCATTCCGACCCGGTATATCCATTCCCCGTCCGAGCTGTTAGACAAGCGCGATTTAGACGCTGTGATTGCCCTGATCAAGGCATTTGCAGAAAACAAACGGGAGAAATAGCATGATGACCCAAATTACCACCACGCAAAACAAAACCTATAAAAAAATCCGTGCCTTAAAGCAGAAAAAGGAGCGCACCAAACAACATGCCTTTACCGTTGAGGGGTTAAAATCCGTGCAGGACGCGCTCTCTGCCGGATGGCAGCCGGAACTCCTGGCAATGTCCGAAACGTTTTTTGCAGGCGCGTCCTTTTCTGCGCCGCCGGAAATTCCGGTCTATCAGATGCCAGATTCGCTCTTTTCCGCCCTCTGCGACACCGAAACCCCGCAAGGGATTCTTGCGGTGCTGCCGATTCCAGAGGAGGAAACTTTTTCGCCGGATGAGGGCGGTATTTATCTGTTCTGCGATTCCGTTTCCGACCCCGGAAACCTGGGTACGATCATCCGGACAGCGGACGCGGCAGGATTTTCCGCCGTTCTGCTTTCGGACGGCTGCGTGGATCTCTACAGTCCGAAAACCATCCGTGCAAGCATGGGTTCATTCTTCCATCTGCCCGTACTCTCACACATCACAAAGCCACAGCTCTCGGCATGGAAATATGCCGGATTTCAAATTCTGTGCGGTGCGCTCAGCGAGCAGACCGTCAGTTACTTAGACGCAGATTTCAAAAAGCCGACCATCCTTGTGGTCGGCAATGAGGCAAACGGAATTTCAGAGGAAATTCTGCAATTAGCAAACCAATGCATCAAAATCCCGATCTACGGACGGGCAGAATCACTGAATGTGGGCGTTGCCGCCGGAGTTCTGATGTATGAGGCGGCACGGCAGCGGAAAACGCTTTAAATGGATTTCCGGAACGCGTTCGGCGTTTTTCCCATATGCTTTCGGAATGTCTGGTAAAAAAAGTCCACATCCGTATATCCGACTAATTCCGCAATTTCCGAAACCTTTTTATCCGTATTCACCAAGAGCCGGCATGCCTCCTGGATTCTGATGCGCATCAGATATTCCTGGTAGGTACAGCCGGTTTCTTCTTTGAAACGCTTGCTTAAATAAGGCAGGCTGTAATTCCATTGCTTTGCAAAATCGGAAAGCCGCGGCTGACTGTTGTAGCATTGGTACAATTCGTTCTGAATACTCTGCACAATGCCCTCCTCATGCCCGGAAACCGTCAGATTCCGCGCCGCTGTGATAATCACCTCAATCAGTTCTGCACGCAGCATCTCGCGCCATCCGAGCGCTTTCTTCTGATATTCCGAAAGCATTTTCCGGAGAATCCGGAGTACCTCTCCCCCCTGATCGTGAAAAATACGGTTCTCAATCTTAAAATCCATATTCTGATCACGCAGACGGAGCATATAATGACGGAGCAGTGTTTGAAAATCCCGGCAATAAGCCAGTCCCTTATCTATAAGCTCGGGCAGAAACAGGCAGTTAATCACCGAAAACGGCTCATCATGCACACTTCTGTATTCATGTTCCGTCCGGTAATCAATAATAAAATAATCTCCCTCGCAGATTCTGGTTGGATTCATGCCGTTGATCTTATGAATTGCCTCCCCCTCCTGCACATATGCCAATTCCAAAAACGTATGCGAATGCGGATCGCTCGATAATGAATTGCATGTCTCAATCACTATCGCCTTTGTATGTAAATGCTCCATACGGTCATCATGCGTTTCCATAAAACCTCCAATATTAAATTAACCATGTAAAACAGAAAAAATCCCCTATTGATTCTATTATAGCAATTCTTTATAATAAAGTCAAGAACGTTAAAGGAGGTTTTTTATGCTTTACAAAAAAAATACTGAAAAAACATTATCAGACGAATTATTCCAAAACCCCACCGCAGAATACCGCGGCACGCCGTTCTGGGCATGGAACTGCAAGCTCCGCGAGGACGAGCTGCTCTGGCAGATTGACCGGTTAAAGGAAATGGGCTTTGGCGGCTTTCACATGCATGTGCGCTCCGGCATGAGTACCA
>CAKSJF010000099.1 GCA_934462945.1 uncultured Clostridia bacterium
TTTCGGATGCTGCAAAGGAATAGACATCACATCCGACCGAAACCGTCTCATTTTGTGATGTGACATTCAAATTCCGTGCATACATATCCTGTATAGATGCAGGATGATAAATGCGGAGCTGATACGGAATCAGCGTACATGCCCCGTTTGCCATTGATTGCAGAACGATTTCTCCTTTTTCGTTGCTGATTTTCGGATGCACAAGTCTTCCGCAGAATTGATACTCCGGATTCTCCTCATCCAGTCTCATCACATAGAAGGAAACTTCATTCATCTTTTTCACAATCTTAATCCGGTAACGAATATTATTTTCCAGGGCAATTTCGTGATTGGATAAAAACGGATTGTCTCCCATTCTGCCGTTTTCATTCACCGAAATCATGCGGAATGTGTTATAGAGCGTGTTGCCGGCACTGAAATAGAGATAATTGTAATACTGCATCTTTCCATCCTCATCTCGCTTGATATTCATAGAAATATCCAGCCGGTTTCCGTTGACAAACATGTAATCAAATTCAATCACACCGTTGTCAAAGGTTTCCGAGGTTGTAATCGTGCCGAGACTGTTTAAAGAGAATACACCGTCCGAAATACCTCCGTTTGAAATTGTCGCTCCGTCAAAATTCTCTGTTCCGGTTTGAAAATGAATCTCAGCATCCGGCTCTGCAAGCTTTACCTCCTCTGCAACCTCACAGACTGTGATGCTATAAGGCGCAAGAGAAACGGTACTGCCAAGCTCCGAATGCTCCTCCGGCAGCGGAATCACAGACGGAAGTGAAGTATAGCTTTCTGTATAATTTCCGTAATCCGGCAAAGGATCGTCGCTTCCATAGCTCCAGACTTTTTTTAGCCGCCTGTCCCCTACTGCTGCCTCTGCCGTCTGATTCGTCATATTGGAAAAAACAACTGTCTGAATCTCACTTTCTGTACCAAAGCCATATGCGGTGACCTGGTTTTCCTCCTTTGGCGAAAGCTTATAATAGTACTCGTTTCCCGAGAGAATTTCTCCGATTTTCTGGAACATATACCAATTCGGAAGCTTTGTGTCATCCTGAATCACACCAAAGCTTTGCGGATCATTAAAATAATGATATGCCGCCATGGTGATATTTTCATCATTTAAATAATTCATCAGTCTTGCCGCATAGCTGACTGCATTTCCAACGGATTTTGCATATTGCAGCCTTGCGCGTTCGCTCTCGCTCTGCGGCCAGAAATATTTATCATCATTCTGACTGCCTGCAAATCCAAACAAACCCGGAAGATCTCCAAATTCGCTGATCCAGATTTCTTTTCCAAAGTTTTTAAAAATGGTTTTTGCAGTGTTTTCTTCCTCTGCCATATGCTGTGCCTGACCGTTTAGAATATCGCGCGTTGACTTTACTTCCCAGAAATCCACACCGCTGTAAGAATGCATCACGACCGCGTCGCAGTAATCTTTCAGCTCCATCATGTATTTATCCCAGACTGCAACCCTGCCGCCGTGCGTATTCGGATCTCCGCTTGTGTCAATGATTCCGCTTCTGAGCGGAATCGCAACCTTAATGCTGGGATCAATCGCTTTGATTTTCGGATATGCTTCCCGAACGCGATCCATGAAGCTTTCAATTGTCGGAAAATATTTTGCATACGCGTTATAATCGTAGGTTTCGTTCCCCATTTCAATAAAAATAGGTTGATCCGTCACCTTTCGGATTTCCCGAACCATTCCGGCTATATCATCCGCAGTGTCCGTATCCGCCGCCACAATCATATATGGAATCTCTGCCAATCTGCTTGCCGTGTAGATATTTTTCAGCGTATAGGACGGATAGCTTGCAGGCGTACCCTGGTATTTTCCGGTTTTCCAGTTGAACTGGTTCAGCATAAATCTTGTAAAATCAAGATGCAAATCCCGGAAGTACCCTGCATATTTTTCTTCCCGGTTTAAAATCGTTTCTTTATTTGTGACCGTATTGGTCTGATCCAGCGGACTTTGGTGCATACCGAAAAAATACTGCGGAATTTTTCGGTTCTCCCCCTCGGAAAATCTTGCTGTAAGCTTTTCCTCCGGCAATGGGAGAATCGTTACCGTAAACCGCCGCACGAAAGCCGGATTGTCCATACTTTGCATCGTGATCACAGAAGTGCCGGGTTTCTTTGCTTTGATGGACTTTTCATTATCCAAATTGCCGTATACCTCTGCATTATCATTAGAACAGCTCCATTTGATCCGCTTGTTTTCCACCGAATCCGGACGCATAACTGCACAGAGATTCAGCACCTCACCGACATAAAGTGTTTTTTGCTGCTGGTTAAATCCAAACAGCTGAACCGGATCATAGCAGAAAACATCATAGCTGTCCTGAAAGCTCACATCTCCATCTGTTGCAGCTGCTGTAATAACGGTATGTCCGGCAGACAGAAAATGCAGCGTTCCATCCGCATCCACCGAAACACATTCCGGATTTTCCGATGTGTATGTCACAGTCAGATTCTTCTGATTGACAGGAGCAACGCTTTGGGTTGCTCCTGTTTTACCCTGGACAATCTTCTTTTCAAAATAAAAATCACCCGGATCATCATGATAAATCTTAAAATCCACAATTTTAGCAATCATCTGCCGGGAGGAAAAGCTTACCGAACCGCTTTCTGAAAATGCGACATCTGCGCTTCCTGCAAGCATATACGCCGCCTCGTCTGCACGCTTGATGTAAACACTGACTTTCTCATCTGTGCTCACAAGCTTTATGTCATAATCTGTATTTTCCTCCAGCGCATAATTTGCTCCGGGAAGAAGCGTTTCCGATTTAGACACTGTGCCGTTTTTGCAGAAATACCGAAGTGACTTTTCAGCTCCTACCCGCAGAATGAGGGTGAAATACTGATTTTCATTTTCTCTTGTGTTCAAAAGAAGCATCGCGTCACTTTTTGCCTGGCTAAACCGCGCTCTCATCATGAGCGTGCTTTTTCCCCAGCGTGTTGTTTCTCCGGCAATTGCCGCACTGCAATAACCGCGGTTATCGCTATACAAACCCGGTTCGTCTCCAATCGGATGAAATTGCTGTCGGGTTGTTGTCCATTGCCCCATACCGCCGGAAAAATCATCCGAAAATTGCAGAACTCCGACCTCACTCTCTGCATGAGCAAGCGGAAATACCACAGGATTCACAAGCTGTATCAAAAGCATGAACACCAACACTCTGCTCCATATGCTTTTTATATGCTTCATAAGAACCTCCTTTTCACGATCCAAAAGATCGCGTGGTTTTTATTTTTGCATAGGATCAGCCAAAGAAAATGCCGCGTCCGGACTTTCTATGAGATAGATTCGGACATACTCGCCCGTTTTCATCTCCTCAAAAGAAAGGTTGAATGAATCGTTCTCAGAAAATTCCTTTGCCGCCATATCCACTAATATCTCTGCGCCGTTCGCTTTCTGATAAACTGCGCAGACTGCTGTTCCGCTGATCGGCTGACGATAGTTTTTAGAAATCACTGCTGTTACTGTATCGCCCGAAACTGCAATATCTTCCACAACCGCTGCCCGCTTTGGCATTTTCTGCGTCCGGAATTTTGCCGAAGCGCCCTTTGCAGGGAATCCCTCAACAGTTGTACAATCCTTGATCAATTCCACCGTATACTCGCTGTCGTATTCCAGCCAATCCTTTAGCGTGATCGTGTATTCCTTTCCGGAAGCCTCCACCGCTCCGATCACATCTATTACTGTTCCGTCTGCTGTTTTCACCGCAAAATCTCCGGCTGCCGGAACTTGTGTCAATTCCGAGGACATTTCCACCGTCAGCTTTGTTCCCGGCTTTGCCATAATCTCGGTGTCCTTTGCATTCATTTCTGCACGCAGCGAATAAATCTTTACATTTTCTACCGTTGATTCCTTGAGGAAGGTCAGAATTACCTTTCCGGGATCTTTCACCATACTGTTAGAGCTAAAGTCTCCTGCATAGCGGAAATTTTCTTCTTTGCTTAAATTCTTTGTCCAGCAGCTGATTTTCTGTCCCTGCATCTGAACACGGATTCTGTATTTGTCACCGGAGGTAAATTCCGGATAGTCTGCGTCCTTTCTGTCGAGCAGTCCGTCATTCACCACAGTCTTTCCGTCTTTCTGGACAAGTCTATGTACCTGTTTCTCACCTGCATTAAAGTAGAGATAATTTGAACTGCTTCCGCTTTCGTTCTTTGACCAGCGTGTATAGAAAAACATTTGCATTCCGCTTCCGGTGCAGAGCCAGTCACATTCTAAAAGAACATCTGTATAATCCTTTTGAGACATGACATCTCCCCAAACCTTTGTCGTCTGATCCGGGAGTGTTTCGGCCGGTTCAAGCGCAGAAATGTCAAGCCAGTCGCCGTTCGGCGTGTCCGTATCCGCAAAAGCGGGTACGGACAGCTGTACGAAAAGCAGAATCCAGGCTGCCATCCATATGCCTAATTTTTTTAATTTCATACTAAACTCCATTCTGTCGTCTTACTGTGCCAGCGCTCTCATCCCTGCATAAGAATCCCAGACAAACAGTCTGCAATTCTTTTGGGTCAAATCTTCTCCTGCAAAGAATTGACGTGCATTCTCATCATCCTTTTGGGAAAGATTTTTGCTTTCTACTGCCGACAACGCGCCGTTTTCCTGATAAACTGCGCAGATCACTGCTGCGTCCTCTACCCGGTCTGTTCCGGCAAACTGTGCCTTTGCACCGTCCGCACCGGCTGTTAATGTGTAGCTAAGCGCATTTAATGTACCGCCGGGCACATTTCCGCCTGCATAATTCTTTGTTCCCTCCGGAACGGTTACAACATAAGACTCATATGCCTTGACTCCGCCCGGAATCACAAACTGATAGGTGGTGTTTCCGCGTCTTTCACCCTTGATTCCATTACATTCAATCACGCCGGAAAGATCCTCTTTCGGTTCAATGGAATAGGTGATATAAATTGCCTCCTCATCCGCAGTCAGTTCCGCTTTGGAATCTGTTTCATAAATGGTGATATTGTTCCATGCAAGATTGTAACCGCTTGTATAAGATCCTTCCAGTCCAACCCTGCCCGGGGTCTGAACAAGATTATCGCTTGTGTAGTTTCCTGCAAAGGTATAATCCTCGTCATCCTCGCTCTTGACATAACAGGTTACTGAATTTCCGTTTGTAACATATCGGAAACGGTACTGCTTATTTGCTTCAAATGTCTTTGGGTAGTTTCCGCTGAAAAACCCGTCTCCTACAACATTTGTTCCTGCTTTCCGGATGATACGTCTGATCTGATTTTCTCCCATAATTGCACGGAACCAGTTGAATGTGTTATCCTCTCCGATTCCGGTACATACACCGATCGTCAGTCTGTCCGCCAGTGACTTTGCGTCAAATTCAACAATTGAGTTAGCAGCAATCTCACGCGTGGTTTTGATGGACATCGCCCAGCCAAGCATAGCAGCTCCGTTTTGGATCACCGGATTTTCTACTGCATTTCCGTTGTCAATCACAACCACCTGACCTCTCCAGGAATCATCAGAAAAGCTTGCGTCAATTGTCGGGTCAAGGGTAAAAAGCTTTTCTGAACGATACGGAAGTCCGAGACTTGTTTTAACATCCAGCTTCAGCTGATAGGAAATACCGGATTGAAACGGCGTCTCAAATTCAAGATTATATGCAGTATCACTTATTTTTTCGATTTTTTCCAATGCAAGGCTGTTATTTTCATAGTCTGCCAGGGAAACATTATACAGATTCAGCTCCTCTGCCGGTGCAGCGGAAAGGGTCATGGAAGCAGTTTTTGCACCTGTTTTAACCAGCTCTGCTGTCTCGTCCAGGGAATAAATGCTGAAATGATCAATGACCGTACCGGCAGCCGGAATGGATATTGCAATATAACCGGGTTCTGTATTAAACAAGCCATCTGAAAAATAATCACCTGCATATTTCCATACCGGCTCATCTACCGATAAATCCTGCACCCACGCACTCATGGTGTCCTCTTTCATCTGCAGGCGGATTTTATAGGTATTCTGATTGATAAAGGTCGGAAAATCATCTGCCTTATTCCGAAAAAGTGCATCGTTTGTCACCCATGGATTATTCGGGGTCATGTCAATATTCACCCCATCCTTTTTGATGTACCGGTGCATCTGCGCCTCATTTGCAGAAAAGTAAGATGCATTTGCATTTTTTCGATCTGCGCTTTCCCGGAACACAATATGTGCCTGCTGACCGCTTTCGGTACATGTCCAGTCAAACTCTACAATCGCGTTTTCATAGGTCTTTTGACTTCTGAATTCACCCCATGTACCGGTTGTTTCCCCTGATAATACTTCGTTCGGAGTCTTGTTAAGAATGTCAATCCAATCACCGGAGATTGTCTCCTCAGCCCATACTGCCGGCTGCAAAGCCGTCAGTCCGATTGCTGCCGCTGCAAGCCATGCAGCCGTTTTCTTTGATTTCATCATGATAAAATCCTCCATGTATTTCTATTTTCAGG
>CAKSJF010000100.1 GCA_934462945.1 uncultured Clostridia bacterium
ACTCCGAGTGGCGCGTTTGGAGTGTAGTTCAAGGGAGTAATGATATGAAATCCGCAAAACCGCGGATTTCAACCGAAAGAAACTACTTTCAAGACGTTTAAGCCCTTGAACGGTCTGTGCCTTTTTTGACATCCCTTGTTTTTGCTTATTCTGATTTCAGATCTGTACACCATTTGCTCATATGCCAGTAGTTTCCGTCATAAATCCGGAAACCGATGGAAAATCTGAGATGATCCGTCCGGCGTAACAGCTTAATTACAAATTCATTTTTGCCCTCCAAAAGCTCAATCCGTGTGAAATTATTATAGGGCGTCCACATGCGGATTTCATCCTTTTCCAACACGTTTTTTCCGTTTGCATAGATCCGGAAACCGTCTGTGTTTCCAATAATCAGCCAGACGGTCTGTTTTTTGGGCGAGATGATATTTGCTTTTGCGTAGCAGCACATTTGCCCCTCCATAGTCATTTGGCTTTCCACGTCTATGAAATCCTCATACGCGTCTAACACAAAGGAGGGTTCTTCCAAATTCAGATCCACTACATATTTTTTATCCAGAAACACCTCGTTATTCACCATGCATACACAATCCGGCAGCACACTGTTTTCACTGCCCGGACGCGGAAATTCCGGATTGTCCGGCTGATCCAGCTGATCAAAATAAGGTCCAAAGATGCTCCATTTGATCGGATCTAATATTCTTTTTGCCGCCGAGAGTCCTTCCTCTGCGGCATATTCTAAATGCAGCCGCTCTTTCGGCCTTTTTACCTCCTCCGGTGCATGTAAGAAAAGTGTCTCAAAGTTTGGAGTTTTTAAAGCGATTTTTGCAGAATCCCCGGCAAGTCGTTTGATACTGTCCGATGGACGTACCACGTCAATTCCGCAGACAAAATAATCATTGATCAGATCTTTTGTGTCCCCAAGTGCCTCATACCCCCGGATAATACCGATAATGGACGCCGCGCTTGCACAGGTGCAGTCAGTATCATAGCCGCACCTTAATGCGATATTAACGGTCTTTCGCATGTCGCCCTCTCCGTAAAGAAGTGCAATCAAAACAAATGCAAGATTCTGCACGACATTTGTAAAATCCGGATGGGAGAAATGCTCCAAAATCATTTTCCGCGCCTTTTCCCATGCCATCCCCTGATCATGACAGCGAATCACCGTTTCAAAGGCTTGATTCAGCTTGCAGTCCTTTGGAATATACGATCTTCCCTTTTCAATCAGTATCTGAAGATTCTCCTCAAAGAAAGCCTCCGCCTCCACAGCCGCTAAAAACTGCTCCGCATAAACAGAATTATCCGCATGATCCAGCGTCGCGTCCAAATAGGCATACTCTGCGGCAAGCGCCGGATTTCCGGCAGAAATAATCCCCCAGATTTCCGAGCGGATCGGACAACCCATTCCCTCCTTAAAAAAGGAATTATTCAAAATTCCGGAATAGGGCGGCAGAACACCTCGCATATAATTTTTCAAAAAATATCCGTATTCCGAAAACGGATACCAGCATTTTTCCACCCAGGCGTCCGCTAAATCACAGGATGTGATGATTGTACCCTTTTTTTCTAAAACATCCAGCCATAAAAGCTGTAAATCCAAATCGTCATTCGGAAGATCGGGATTAAAAATTTCTGTAAAATCCTTGATATCATTTAGCTTTTTAATTCCCTCAATCGGTGCGCCTGCCGCACCGCCTAAGCACTTTCCGTACCAGCAGCCATGCACCTTATCTAAAAATTTTTCATATTCTATTTGTCGCATATTATTCCTCTTTCTTTTTCCCAGACAGATATTCTGCAAGCATGGCAAGAATAATCCCTGTTCCGTGGTCGTCATTTGTCACTGTGTCAAGTTTTGCATAGTATTCCTTTTCATAGCTACATCCCGAGCCTTTGCACACTCCAAGAATATTTCCCTCCGAATCGACACAATTTTTTGCAACGGCAGTTACCGCGCGCTCTGCGTTTTCCCAGTATTCTGAGGAAATCCAACCGTTTTTCACACCGCGTAAGAGTCCGATCGCAAACATTCCGCTGCAAGAGGTTTCCTCATAGCTTTCCGGCATATCCAACACCTGATGCCATAAGCCGTCCTGCGCCTGATGCGCACAAATGCCCTCGGCAAATTCCGAAAAAATATCAACCAGCCAATTCCGCTCCGGGAAATCTGTTGGAATCCGTTCTAAAAGCTCGCTTAGGGTCAGAAATACCCAGCCGTTTCCTCTCCCCCATGCCACCTGATTCGGTTTCTGATCCTGAATAAAGTAAATATGGGAAAACAGCTTTTTTTCTTTCCAGTAAAGCCTTTGGTAAAACCCTTTCATTTGCCGGATGCACTGCTCAAAATAGCTTGAATCCTCAAACACCTCTCCCACGCGTGCCAAAAATGGCAGACTCATAAAGGTGTCATCCGCCCACATCGTCTCCGATCTCCGGAATGTTCCGTCCGGAAAATGCAGCACACGATGCTCCATTGCATCCAACAAAGCCAGAATTACATTTTTTGCATTTTCCGAGTGATTCTCCTGATACAGATCACACAAATTCATTCCAATTGTCCCGATCGGATCTAATTCAGTCAGCATAACACTTCGCTCTAAAAAAGACGGTGACCCAAAAAACGCATACTCCCTTTGCATATAGAAAAAATAATCTGCCAAAACATTCATGCCGTCAATAAAATATTGTTTGTAGGACGCTCCTAAAAATACCGACGCTTTCAAAATTCCGTACTGCCCCACCATCAGCGCATAAAACCATTTTCCAAAAAATGACGTATCTAAATAGGGGCGGATATATGAACCGTCTAAAAGTCTCCAGAATCCGTTTTGACACGACTTTGGGAAATCTGTTTCCGGCAGTTCTTTATTGTCTGACCCCAGAAACATCCATTGTGTACCGCTATTTCGCTTTGTTTCAAGCATCGGAATACCAAAGTTTTCGTTTTGTTTCTTGCAGACAAACACCAGCTCATCATCACCGGCTAAGTCAATCTGCACATACCCCTCCTGATCCGGCATAAGTCTGATTCCATTCAAATACACTTCTGCCCCCCAAACACCCAGAATTGCCGCATTCGGATAGGGTACTTTTAAAACCGTTTTTACCTTTACCACCGACTGCTCGGGTGCGTCCGGAAAAAGACGGTTTAAATCCACCTCAACCGTTCCGAGCGGATGTCTTGTGATTGCGTCATGCTTTTGATAGGGTCTTAATACAACCTGCTTCTGCGGTCTTGTTTTGATCATATTTTCTGCAATTTTTTTTATTAGCTGTTCCATTTTTATAATCCTTCTTTTCTGTGCTGTAAGGCACAAAACTTAAGTCTGAAAGAAAATCGCTCAGAGTGCTGCTTTGCAGCGAGTGGTGCTGTACGCTGGTACCGCCCCGAGCAAAAAGCGGTGCTATGGGCGATTTTATTCAGACTTTTGCTCCTGATTTAAAGATTTTGCCGATACTGCGTCGGCGTCAACACTTCATATTTCCGGAATACCCGGACAAATGTCCGGACATTCGCATAGCCTACGCTATGGGCAATTTCCTCCACACTCATTCCCGGTTTTGATGCTAACGCTTTCTTTGCCTTTTCAATCCGGAATCCGGAAATATAATCTAAAAGTCCCACGCATACATTCTGCTTAAAGATGAAAGACAAATAGTTCGGAGAAGTGCCGCAAGCCTCTGCAATGCTTGCCACGCTTAAATTTTCATCATCATAATGCTCTTTGACATACTCTATCACGCTATCAATCAGAATATTGCGCTTTTTCTCGCCCTGGTTAATATTCCGGCAGATCTCTTTTAAAACCTCCACCAGTTCATCACGCATGGCAGCAACCGAATTGCATTCTGTAATTCTGGAATAAAGATTCAGACTGTCTAAGTATTGCGCCTCCTGGTCAATTTCCTTTACCGATTTGATCAGCGTGCATAAAATATCAAAAATAAGGCATTTCGCAAGCTGACCGGACATATGGCTCTCCCGGAAATTTTTATTCAAAACATCATCCAAAACAGAAAGCGCCGCCTCATAGTCGCCGGCTTTTACGGCATTAATAATTTCTTGTTCCTTTTTCAGAGGATAGTATTCTATTGTACCTTAGATACTTGTATTTTACAACGTCCAAAATCTATGATTCTGTTCCAAATTCTATGATTACACCGAATTTTAGGATTGACTTTCCTATGCAGATATTATATAATAAGTACAGTATCACACCGGAGGTATTCTGTTATGGATTTTTCAAAAACAAATTCCACCTGGCTTTGGAACAGTCTGGATTTTCAATCGGTCAATCAGTTTGCCGCCTTTCGGCAGGATGTTGTTTTCTCCCCAAACGAATCGGCAAAGCTTTACATCAGCTGTGACACAAATTATTGTGTATGGCTCAACGGTCATTTCATTTCTACCGGACAGTATCTTGCATATCCGCGTAACAAATTTTATGATATGTTAGAGCTATCCAGGTATGCAAAACCTGGAAAAAATATACTTGCTATTTTAGTACATTATCAGGGAATTGACACCTCATGCTATAAAACCGGGACACCCGGGTTAATTTATGCAATCCGTCATGCAGATGGCTGGATTTCCAATCAAGATGCCATGACCGGAGAGGGCAGCGGTTTTCAAAGCGGAGAACAGCAACTCATCACGCTGCAATTAGGTCCAACGCTTGCGTATGATGCAGGAAAGGAAACCGCATGGAAAACAGATTCTCTTGATTCTACCTGGAAACCGGCTGTGAAGCTTGATTTTTGCAAGTATTTACCGAAAATCATAGAAAAACGTCCCATCCAAAAGCTGGATCTTTCTATGCATTCTCCCTCGCATCTGATTGCCGCCGGTCAGTTTATTGATCAGCTGGACGAAACCCACCCGGCAGCAGAACGGATGCAGGCAGCTTATTTTTCTGCAAAATCTCTCTTTTTCAATTCCTTTAAAACCATTTCAGAGAACAATACCTATCTGATTTTTGATTTGGAGAGAGAAACCTCCGGATATTTGGAATTAGATCTTGATTTAGAAGAAAACGGAACGGCTGATCTGGAGATTGGATACGGAGAGCATTTAGAGAGCCTGCGCGTGCGCTCTTACATAGATGGACGCTGTTTTACTCTGAGCTACCGTGCAAAACCGGGGAAAAATCAATTCACCCATTATTTTCGGCGGATTGCCGGGCGGTATTTACAGGTTTGCATCCGGAATCTAACCGGTACGCTAAAAATCAACCGCGTTGGACTGCAAATTGCACATTATCCGGTCAAATGTAAACCCATGCCGCCATTAACTGATTCTTTAGACCGGAAAATCTATGAAACCTCTATTGCGACTCTGGTGGAATGTATGCATGAGCATTATGAGGACTGCCCATGGCGCGAACAGTCGCTCTATGCCATGGACTCCAGAAGTCAGGCGCTTTTCGGCTATGCTGCATTCGGCAACTATGAGTTTGCAAAAGCATCGATCAGACTTTTGGGCAGCTCTCTGCGCGAGGATGGATTTTTGGATTTATGCGCACCGAGCAGGATTGATGTTACCATTCCATGCTTTTCTATGATGTGGATTGTGTTTGCTGCGGAATATGTTCGTTACAGTCAGGACTTGCGCTATGCGCACGAGGCACAAAAAACAGCAAAAATTATGCTCGACTGTTATTTCTCCAGAATGGAAAATCATCTGCTCCCCACTCCGGCAGATAAAAAATATTGGAATTTCTATGATTGGGAGGATGGTCTGATCGGAGCAGATACATATCACCGTTTTGATGTTCTTTTGCAGCTGTTTTTCGCGTATGCCTTGCAGCATGCGATAGAGCTTGCAGAAATCACCGGATCAAGGGAATTGAAAAAAGAATGGACAAACAGGAAAAACGAATTAAAACATGCGGTAAATGAAGCGTTTTATGAGGAAAAAAAGGGATTATACCGAACCTTTTTAGATCAGGAGCATACATGTGAGCTGGCACAGGCATTAGCAATCCTGACCGGCTTTGCCCCCTCTCCGGCAAAGCTAAGCCAGATTTTGGCACAGAAAAACGATCTTGTTCCGACAACATTATCCAGCTGTCTCTTTAAATATATGGCACTGTTAAAG
>CAKSJF010000101.1 GCA_934462945.1 uncultured Clostridia bacterium
TGATTGAGGTTGGAAAAATTATCAATACCCACGGCTTACGGGGCGAGGTAAAGGTTGCCGCATGGACAGACACGCCGGATGTTTTTGAGGACTTAGAGCGTGTTTATGCAAAAAAGGAAATCCCCTTAACCGTCCGCCGTGTAAAATATCAGAAAAACAATCTGATTCTGCAATTTGCAGAGCTTTCAACAATTGAAGAAGCAGAGACTTTGAAAAATACGATCCTTTATGCAGACCGCGCCGATCTGGGCGAGCTGCCGGAGGGTGTTTACTATATTGCCGATTTGATCGGTATGACCGTGCAGGATGAGGACGGCGAAAAAATCGGAACCATCAAAGAAGTTTTGCAGACCGGCGCAAATGATGTTTATGTGGTCCGGCGCGAGGGAAAAAAGGATCTTTTGATTCCGGTGATTGAGGATGCTGTAAAAGGGGTTGATCTGGAAAAACGAACTGTAACAGTGACGCTTTTAGACGGCTTGGAGGATCTGTAATGCGGTTTGACGTTTTAACGCTCTTTCCGGCGATGTTTGAGGCAGTCTTAGGCGACAGCATTATCGGGCGCGCACGGAAAAAGGGCATTTTAGAAATGCATTTTATCGACATCCGGGACTTTTCCAAAAACAAGCACCGGAAAACCGACGATTACCCCTACAGCGGAGGGGGCGGCATGCTGATGACGCCGCAGCCGATTTATGACGCATACCAGTCTGTTCTGACGCCCGGCGAAAAAAAGCCGCATACCGTCTTTCTTTCTCCGCAAGGCAAGCCGTTTTGCCAGGAACGCGCAAAAGCGCTTTCCAAAATGGATCGGCTGGTGCTTTTATGCGGACATTACGAGGGCGTGGATCAGCGCGTTTTGGATTTGATTGTGGACGAGGAAATCTCTTTGGGAGATTTTGTTTTAACAGGCGGCGAGCTGCCGGCAATGGCGGTCATTGACGCAGTTTCCCGGATGCTCCCGGGGGTTCTTTCCCAGGAAAGCTCCTATGAGCAGGAAAGCCATTTTTCCGGACTTTTAGAGTATCCGCAGTATACGCGCCCGGAGGAATTTATGGGAAAGAAAATTCCGGAGGTGCTGCTCTCGGGGCATCATGCAAAAATTGAGGAATGGAAACACCAGGAGGCGCTCCGCACAACCCTAAAAAAGCGTCCGGAGCTTTTGGAACGTGCAGAGCTTTCGGAAAAAGACCGTGCTTTTTTAAAAACTTTAATGGAGGAATAGCGCATGAAAAAATCGAAAACAATTCTTGCAGGCGCGGCGGCAGCGGCAGTTCTCGGCTTTGACCGGCGACCGGAGATAACGCATTATGAAATTGCGTCTCCCCGGCTGCCGGAGGATTTCCGCGGTTTCCGGCTTGCGCATATTTCCGATTATCACAACGGCGCGCCGGAGAGTGTTTCCGGATTGATCCGAAACGAGCGGCCGGACGCGATCATGATTACTGGTGACATGACAAACGAGCATGAATCCTATGCGCCGGCAATCCGGTTTTTAAAATCGCTCTGCGGCATTGCTCCCTGCTATCTGATTTCCGGAAATCATGACATCTGCCGGGCAGACTATCCGGACTATATCAAGGCATGCGAGGAAACCGGGGCAGTCTTTCTCCGGAACGAGCGGATCTGGATTTACCGCCGGGGCAGCAGAATTGCAGTCTCCGGCATGGAGGATTTGTTCTACAAAACACCGGAAAACATGAAAAAACGCTTTGATGCCTGCCGGCAGGAATTAGGCAATTGTGAGGAGTTTGAAATTCTGCTCTTTCACCGCGCCAACCTGTTGGACTGGCTCGGAGATGCCGGCTCTGATCTGATTCTTGCCGGACATCTGCACGGCGGACAGATCCGGATTCCGGGTCTTGGCGGCATTCTTTGTCCGCGCTCCAGCCTTGCCGGCAATTCCAGATGGCTTTTTCCGGCATATACCAGCGGACTTTACCGCATAGGCGCAGCACAGACCCCGGCAATCGTCAGCCGCGGACTGGGCAATGCCATCCCGATTCCCCGGCTTTTTAACCGCCCGGAAATCGGAATTGTTACACTTGTGTAAACTTTACAGAATTGATCTTGACAAACATATATGGATTCGCTATAATGAAATCAGGTAAATATAGAAAGGACGAAACGCATGGACGTACATAGTATTGCAGGGCTGAAGGTTGGATACTCCTGTCTTTGTGACCGGCTCAGACGGCAGTCGGAGGCATACCTTACCGAAGATCAGCCCACAAATTTTAATATTGTGCTTTCGCGTGAATTTCTGGTGGAAAAAAATGCAGAATCGCCGCACCTCACCCTTGAGGACTGCGAATATATCTACACCGGATCATTCTTTTATCATCATTTGATCCATTTTGGCGGAATGCTCCTGCACGCTTCTGCGGTCATTCTGGATGGCTATGCCTATCTTTTTTCTGCGAACAGCGGAACAGGAAAATCCACCCACACCGCACTCTGGTGCGAGGTTTTTCCGGAGGCAAAAATCTTAAATGACGATAAGCCTGCAATCCGGATTCTACGCGATGGAATCTACGTTTATGGCACGCCCTGGAGCGGAAAAAGCGATCTGAATTTAAACCTCAAAGTTCCCTTGGGCGGAATCTGCTTTTTAGAGCGTTCCGAGGAGAATTTTATTGAACCGATGGAGGCAGGAGACGCCATTCTCCGGACGCTGAATCAGACGGTTCGTCCGCTGGAGCAGGCGGATATGGATCAGCTTTTGAAAACACTCGATACGGTTCTTTGCAAAACCCCGCTTTACCGGATGGGCTGCAACATCAGTCCGGACGCGGCAAAAATGGCTTATGCCGCAATGAAACAATAATTCAAAAAAAGAATTATAGAAAGAAGGAATTATGATGAAAAAACAACTCTCAATTGCTCTTGCATCTGTTCTTGCAGCAAGCGCAGCAATGCCGGCATTTGCCGACAGTACCACACCGGAACTATCCGTCCTCTATAATGCAAAGACATTAGAGAGCGTAACACCGGTCATCGACAGCGACCGCACCATGCTCCCGTTCCGCGCACTTTTAGAGACAATCGGCGCAACGGTGGATTATGACGATGCAACCAGAAAGGTCAGCGCAAAGAAAGGCGACATTGCGATCACCTTTCCGCTGGACGATCAGACCATTTATATCACAAAGACCGGCGGCGAAACCTCCGAAATCAAATCGGACGTTGCCAATATCATTATTGACGACCGTGTTTATGTTCCGCTCCGCTTTATGGCAAATGCATTCGAGCTGAATGTCGGCTGGGACGCAAAGGAACGCACCGCAATTGTGGTAGATACCAAGCAGTATCTGGATGATTTATCTAAGGATGCAAAGACATTCTTTGAGTATATGGATCTCTGCGCTGCATATCCGGAAAAATATCATACCGCAAGCACATTTAAGTTTACCTTTAACTTAACCGGCGCTGGCATGGATGATATGAAGTTTTCTGCGGACACCAGCTTTGAAACCGACATTCAGGCAGACAAAGCGGCAATGGATGCAAAAATCACATTGGACGGAAATCTGATTTCTACTCTGACAAACGTTTCTGCATTCGACAGCTTAAAGGACGTAACCGTAACCGGACTTTATCAGGACGGTACAGTTTATCTGAAAACAAACCTGGTAGACCTTTTAAATGCACAGAATCCGAACAATGAAAAGATTGCCGCCGCTGCAAAATTAGTAAATGCTGACACCTGGTGCAAAGCAGATTTAAAGGCGCTCTTTACACAGCTTGGTTTACCGGCTGAAACGGTAGATGTGTTAAAAGCCTCTGTGAAGAACACAGACACTGCACAAACCTTTGAGGATGCGTTAAACACAGCCTTCTCCCAGGAGATTACCACCGTTGCCGACGCACAGATGATTCAGAACGTATTTAACACCTATAAGGTAATGCTTTCTGATGAGAATGTTACTCTGACCAAAACAGGCGACAACAGCTATGATCTGGAAATGAAGATGGATAAAGACGCTATGAAAGATCTGATCATTGCCGCAGCAGGCGATATGAGCGAGGAAGAAAAGAAATCCTTAGATTCTATGGTATTTGATATGAACGTAAAATCAACGATCAAGGACGGTATCACAGAAACTTCATCCGCAAAAATGAACATGAACTTAGAGGCTGCCGGTGCAAAGATGGATATGACAATGGACGTATCCTCCACCTATGCTGAGGGTTCGGAGAAAACAATCGAACTGCCGAAGGCAGCAATTGATCTCTTGAATGTGATTAAGCTGTTCCAGGCACAATAAGTAAATAAAAGCGCAGGTCTGGCGATCTGCGCTTTTTTCATATTCTGTGTCTTTAATGAATCAAATCCATTGCCGTATCAATAAATCCGCCGATATCCCGGAAAATCCCCTCGGTTTTTCTGTGAATTTTGCGCCGCTGCCGGTCGGAAACCGGATCGGTCAGCATCGTGACCGCCGCACCAATAATTAAACCCGTGGTCATTCCCTTGAAAAATCCTGCATAGCTCATGTTTTTCTCCTCCTTTTCAATTTTCATTTATATTTTCCCCAAACAGGGATAAAAAATTACATTTTACACAAGAAAATTTAAAAAAAATCTGTCAATATGGATATTGCCAATCGTTAAAATTCAGTATACAATAATAATAGCAGAATGTTTTTTGACTGGAGGATTTAAAAATGGTTAATATTATTCCCTTTGAGGGATATCGGTTTGATAAAGAAAAGGTTGGAGATTTAGGTTCAGTGATGGCGCCGCCGTATGATACAATTTCAAAGTCGGAGCAGGAAATGCTCTACGATATGAGCGAGTATAACGTGGTTCGTCTGCACAAGGGCATGCACTCTGAGGAGGACAACGAGGTGGAAAACTGTTTCACACGCTCGGCGGCATATCTGCAAAAGTGGATTCGGGACGGCATTCTGAAAAAGGAACAGAAAGCGGCGCTTTATCTCTATCAGCAGGAGGTCATCTATAAAAGCGCCACCTACACCAATCAGGGTGTGGTCGGACTTTTGGAATTGCAGGAATTAGGGCAGGACATTCTCTCCTGCGAGCTTTCGCACAAGGAGGCAGAGGAGGCGCGTTATCAGCTTCTGGAGAAAACGCAGGCAGATTACAGCATGATCAACTGCATTTATATGGAATACGAAAAGGACATTATGAATTTCTTAAATGAAATTTCAGAAAACAATAAGCCGGACATGGAATTTGAAACGCATGAAAATGTGATCGGCGAGGGGGTAAGTCAACGCGTCTGGGTGATTACCGACCCGAAAAAAATCGCATTTATTCAGGAACGTCTCCGCGCGCAGACTTTCTATATTGCTGACGGGCAGACGCGCTATGAGATCGCGCTCCGTTATCAGAAACACTGCCGCGAAAACAATCCGAACCACACCGGGAAAGAGCCGTACAACTATATTATGACACTCTTTACGAATGCGTTTAACGACGGTCTGGTTCAGCTGCCGGTGCACCGGATGGTGAAATTTAAAAAACCGTTTTCCGAGGATTTCTTTGTTGCCTGCGCACAGGACTATTTCAAAATTGAAAAAATCATTATTGATACGGCAAGCCAGGAATTTATTGAAACCATGAAAAAACAGGTGGAGACTGCGCGCCGGGAAATCCGGATCGGCTTTTATTGCGGCGGAAACTACTTCTACCGCATGACTTTCCAGAATGAGAAGTACTTAAAAAAGCTGCTGCCGGATGTGTCGGACGCATACCGCAGTCTGGACGTGACAGTTTTAAATCATATTGTTTTGGAGGAGCTTTTGAATATTCCGCCGGAACAGCAAAAGGAACGCATCACCTATACGCGCCGCCTGACCACCGGCATTGAGGAGGTACGAAACGGCGATTACGGCTGCCTGTTCGTCATGAATCATGTGCATGCTGACCAAAT
>CAKSJF010000102.1 GCA_934462945.1 uncultured Clostridia bacterium
ATTCTATGCAATCATAAAATAAACAACATAACTACCCTCCCGTAGGGGCGGATATCATCCGCCCGAAATGCAACGGTCAGGGCGGTTCGGATATGTGATTTCTTTAAAATATGTCCTCCGCTGCCGGCAATTCATAAAATCGTAAAAATTTTTTCACAGGCTGTCCCTTGATTTTTTTGTCGGATTGTGCTAAACTATAGAGGTAATTTGGATAAAAGGGACGATTTTTTATGAAAAAGCTATTATCAATCCTGCTGGCGGCATCGATTCCGACCGCGGCATACGCTTCGGATTTATCCGGCTGGGCGCAAGCGGACTATGAGTCTGCCTCTTTAGCAGGAATGATTTCGCACAATGTGGCGGCAAATAATTTACAGGAGGATATCACGCGCGAGGAGTTTTGCGAGCTGATTGTAAACCTATACAGCCGGCTGACCGGAACAGTTCTCCCCGAACCGGAGACTTACCCGTTTGAGGACAGCGACAGCGCAGCAGTTGCGCAAGCCTATGCACTCGGCATTATCAGCGGCAAAACCGAAACCACGGCAGATCCTTTCGGAAATGTGACGCGTGAGGAGCTTGCAAAGCTTTTGATCAACACCTTAAAAGCGGCAGAGATCAGTGTGATCTCGGTAAAAAGCGAATCGGAAAAGCTGTTAGAGCCGTTTTCCGATGCGGACGAGCTGTCGCCCTGGGCGCTGACCGAAATGGCGAGCGCATTAAAATACAATCTGATCAGCGGCATTTCAGAGGACACCCTCTCTCCGAAAACCGGCGCAACACGTGAGCAGGCAGTGGCAATTGTAAACCGCGCCTATTTGCAGTTTGCAAAGGAAAAGGAAATTTTCGGTGTGCCGGAATTTACGAATCTGGCAGACGGCGTCACCTTAGACGGAAATTTCACGCTGGAATGGACGCCGGCAGACGGCGCAAAGAGCTATCTCTTAATTATCAAGGATGAGGATTTCCAGCCGGTGACGGTGCTTTCCACCAAAAAGAACACTGCCACAATTCAAGCCGCCGACTATACCGCCGGCAAAAAATACACGGCATATCTCGGTGCAGAATATGAAAACGGAGAGACTGTGTTCGGACTGCCGACCGATTTTGGCTATCAGTCCAAAAGCTATCAGAAAACCAGCATCAGCACCTCCTCCGGTATGGAAATTGCAAAAGCGTACCGCGTTTTTCCAAACGGAGAGCTGTTTTTAACGCAGGAGGACGCTGAGGCGCACATGGTGAATATTACAGTAGATGTCTGGAGTTTAAAAGAGGACGGCACAAAATATGCCGCTAAAAAAAGCCTGACAGTGAATGAATTTTTAGCCGACGATGTGAAACAGATTTTCCAGAATATTTTCAACGATCCGTCGCAATTCCCCATCAAAAGCGTGGGCGGCTACTGCTGGCGCACCACGGCATTCGGAAGTGTTTCCCAACACAGCTACGGTACCTGCATCGACATCAACCCGGACGAAAACTACTACTGTAAAAGCGACGGCACGGCAATTACCGGCTCGTTCTGGAAGCCTTACGAAAATGAATATTCCATTACCCCGGACGGTGTGGTTGTGTCCGCATTTTCCGAGTATGGATGGCTTTGGGGCGGCGACTGGGCAGGCAATAATTCCGTCATCGACTACATGCACTTTACCTATTTAGGAAAATAACACACAGGAGAAGGTATAAGAATGAAGCAGAAAAGGAACAGACGTGGTATCAGTATTCAGCTGATCAATTTATCATTTGTTTTGATCGTTTTCCTGTTTTCTCATTCGGTCGATACGACCAATCACGGAATCCAGAAACAATATCACGCTGCCACCCTGTCACAGCGCAAAATGATCGCCTGTCATGACGCTGCAAATGCACTCCGGCAGGAATCAGACGAGCTGACACTCTATATCAACAGCTATCTGAGCAATCCGGAGGATGAAAGTCTTTTCCGGTATTACAGCATTATTGATCAAAAACTGCGGGAACAGGAGCTGGATAAGGCGGCTCGCTATCAGGTAGACTGTACCCTGCTTCAACAGGCGCTTTCTTTATCAAATGAGCTTGCAGAACGGGAGCGGCATGCGTTTGCTTTGATAAAAAAATCAAATGGCACGTTAGATTCTGCACCGCAGCAGGTGCGGCAATATCCGTTTTCGGAAGCAGAGCTTGCAGCCTCTCCGGAGGAATGCGTCCGGATTGCGCATCAATTAATCCATGGCACGGAATATAACCGCTATAAGCATTATATTTACGACAAGATTGACGCCTTTGAGCAATCCGTTGCCTCCTCAGCAGAAAATGAACTGCTCTCTGAAACAAACAGCATCTCGAAAGCAACCAAACACATGCACCGCGTTAGTGTGGTCGGAAATATCCTCATTATCTTAGCCGCCTACCTGCTCTATCGGATGGTGACGGTGGTGATGAAAAATTACATCCATTCAATTTTGAAACGGGAATATGTAATTCCAAAGGGAACCTCGGAATTAAAATATCTTGGAAATGTGTTTAATGAATATATCACCCTGCAAAAAAAAGCACAGAGTGAGTTGCAAAAAAAGGCGCAGCTGGACGCGCTCACGCAAACGGCAAACCGGCGCGGTTTAGAGGAATTTATGAGCCGGAAACTCAGTGCGCCGGACGCATACGGTGCGCTGATCCTCCTGGATCTTGACAACTTTAAACAAATTAACGACACCTACGGTCATGATGCCGGAGATGAGGTGTTAGTCTGTCTGGCACAAAGCGTTAAAGCCAAGCTCCGGATTCAGGATTTTATCGGTCGGTTCGGCGGAGATGAATTTATCCTCTGGATCAATGCCGTCAATGAACAGAATGCCGACCGGATTCGGGACTGGATTCCACACTTAGGCGAGGATCTCGCTCTTTCGGATGGAACAAAACCGAACGTAACGGTTAGCGCCGGCGTGGTGTTCTGCAAAAGCGGTGATACCTATGAGAAAGCTTTCCGTCATGCCGATCAGGCGCTATATGAGAAAAAACGCAGCGGAAAACACGGCTGCATGATCTATAGACAAGCATAAAAGTAAAGAGGAGAAGCCAATCACTTTCTCCTCTTTTTCGTTTACTGTACACAAATTTTTCTTAGAGTTGTCATCTCGGTTAAATACTGCGGTAAACGGTTATCTAAAGTCGTCTTAAAATTATAGTGTACATGCCCTGAAAAAATAGCTTTTATCAGCGGTTCCTGTTTGATGTATGTAAACGCCTCAAGGGTAACCGCGTCTCCCTTTTGCTGTTCATAGCGGTCAGAGGGATATTGTTTTAGTTTCTCCTCCGGAACACCGATCATGTATCCCACAATCGTGTGATTGTGTTTTGTTCCATATTCGTAAAGTTCCTCATTATATAGAGGTGTGTGCATAAACAGCAGAACTGGCATACCCTTTTGAACTTCCTTTTTTAAAGCCGCAAGCTGCCATGCCTCAAACAGGTTATAGGAATTATCGATACAAACAAAGTTGATACCGTTTATTTCCCTTGCGGTGAATCGGATATCATTTAAAAAGGCTGCCTGAACCCGGTCAAGACTTTGATTCCGATAGTTTTCATCCTCCACCGCTTCTCCTACATATTGGCTGAATTCATGATTTCCTGCAATCATCAGGCAGTTTGTTTCCGAAACAAATTTTCCAGCCGCCTCAAGGTTTGCCGCTGAAACAAAGTCTATGAGGTCGCCTGTATGAACAATCAGACTGTTGTTGTCGGCTTTTGCAATCTCTGCCGCTTCTCTTACACAGTTCAGACTGTCCGGAAAATCTTTGGCTCTGTGTTCTGCAAGCCGCAGTTTCCGTTCGTTTTCCCTGCTATCTGCAAGCGTCAGATGCGTGTCGCTCATATGATAAAAGGTAAAGGGAGCAGTCGCTCCTATATAAAGGTTTGATGTGATAATATTCATTTTTCATTTCCTTTCTTCCATTAAACAGCATTACATCCGCTGCAAGCATGGCAAGCTCCGCTGCATGCGTTTTTTTGATATGTACAGAATTGGAATGCCACTCCCTCATGCTCCTGCACCCCGGAGCATTCCGAAAGATTCCAGCGGTCGGACTGATCTAAATTTTCTAAAAATCTGTCTGCCTCGCGCTCCTGATCCACTTTCGTGATATACGCAGTGTCACAGTCATCTAAAAACATGCGGTAAATCTGCTCTCCGCCGCAGATATAAACCTCCTCTGTCGGGAATCGCGCAATTTCATCCAGCACCTCCTCCTTGGAATAGCATAGAACTGCGCCCTCGCATTCATAATCCAAGTCCCGGGTCAGAACAATATTGATCCGGTTTTTCAAAGGTTTTTTCCCCGGAAAGGATTCCAGTGTTTTTCTGCCAATCACAATCACATGCCCCTCGGTGTGCTGCCGGAAAAACTTCATATCGGCAGGAATATGAAATAATAAGTCATTCTCTTTGCCGATTCCCCAATTTTTGCTGACTGCCGCAATTAAATTCATATACCTCTCCTCCTTATATCGCCACCGGAATTTTATGAGGAAACTCATGATACTGATAATTTTCTAAAGCAAGGCTGTCCTTGGTTACCTTGTAAAAGTCCGTGTTATCATCGCAAAATACTAACTTCGGCGCAGGGTACGGCTCTTTTTCCAAAAGCTCTTTCACCATATCTACATGACGGTCGTAGATATGCGCGTCTGCAATCACATGCACCAGTTCACCAGGCACAAGTCCTGCCGCGCGTGCAAAGAGATGCACCAAAACAGCATACTGACACACGTTCCAGTTGTTCGCTGTCAGCATATCCTGCGAACGCTGATTCAGGATGGCGCTTAACCGGTTTCCGTCCACATGAAAAGTCATGGAATAGGCGCAGGGATAAAGATTCATTTCAGAAAGATCGTGATGGTTATAAATATTGGTCATAATGCGCCGGCTCTGCGGATTATTTTTTAAATCGTACAGAACGCGGTCAACCTGGTCAAACATACCCTCCCGGTATTTATGCTTCACACCCAGCTGATAGCCGTATGCCTTTCCGATCGATCCGTTTTCGTCTGCCCACTGATCCCAGATGTGGCTGGAAAGATCGTGAATATTATTGGATTTTTTCTGCCAGATCCATAAAAGCTCGTCCACCGTACTCTTAAAAGCCGTCCGGCGGAGTGTCATAATCGGAAATTCCTCGGATAGCTGATACCGGTTGACAACCCCGAATTTCCGGATGGTATGCGCCGGCGTACCGTCCTCCCAATGCGGACGCACCGGACTGTCTGTGTCCCAGACACCGTTTTCTAAAATATCACGGCATGTACTTTTAAAGATTTCATCTGCTGCACTCATATTTTTTCCCTTTCCCATTGCATTCCTTTTTTCTATTGTATCATAAATAAGACAATTTGGCAATATGAATTTAGTAAAAAGTTTTTTAATACGCCGGGGCAGACGGGCGGATAATATCCGCCCCTACGAAATAGATAAAATCATTTGATTCCATCGTTTTTTCGACTGCCACACCGTAGGGGCGGATATCATCCGTCCGCATAGAATTGATCAATTCATCTGTTTACACCGGCTCTCAATTGCCTTGCCGTAGGGGCGGATATCATCCGCCCG
>CAKSJF010000103.1 GCA_934462945.1 uncultured Clostridia bacterium
CTTAAACTAAATGCAACTTGTTTTTCGTAGTAAATGCAGCTTTTAGATGTGGTTGCATTTACTTTGAAAATTTACGTGTTTTTTTTGACACCCCCGTTGATGCTATGTCATATTTTTTTCTGATGAACCGATATTTCTAAATCGTTGTTCCTTTCGCAATTGCAATCGGATAGGTTGCCTGCCCCAAAAGCCGTCTGCCCTTTGTAATCCGGACCTCCTTATCGAACACAACATAATCCAGCTTTGCATTTTCTTCAATGACAGATTCCTGCATAATCACAGAATTTCGTACCACTGCTCCCTTTTCAATCCGGACACCGCGCGAAAGTACACAGTTTTCTACTGTTCCCTCAATCACACAGCCGTCCGAGATAAAGCAATTGGAAACTGACGCGTTTTCTCCGTAATGTGCCGGAGACTGATCCTTGGTTTTTGTATAGATCGGACGCTTTTCCGAAAATAATTCTTCGCGGATCTCTTGATTTAAAAAGATCATATTATTCCGGTAATATGCCTTTAAGGAATCGATCTTATCTGTATAGCCTGTATATTCATACGCATATATGCGCATACCGCCCAGTTTTTTTGAAAGCGCATCGGTCAGAAAATCGTGATCTCCTCTTGCGCAGCATTCGTCAATAATACTCTCTAAAAGCGCTTTTTCCATCACATAGACATCCATGCTGGTATTTGCCGTTTTCGGATAATACGGCTTGCTTTCTATATCCACCACGCGGTTTTCCTTATCAATATCTAAAAGATTAAACCTTGAAAGCTCTTTTTCCGGCATGCCGGCGGCATTTTTATATAAAATTGTGATGTCCGACTGATTTTCTACATGCTGCTTCATCACAGCCTTAAAATCAATATTATAAAGATGCGTTCCCAAAGAAAGAATCACATAAGTCTGATGACTTCTTCGCAGGAAATCCCGGATTCCTGCTAAAATATCAATATTGCCGCGCAGAGAACCGTGTGCGCTTTCCCAAAGATTCGGCGGAAGCAGATTCAGTCCCTGATTTTTGCGATCCAGATCCCACGGTTTTCCGGACTTGATATGATCCATCAGAGAGGAATAGTTATCCTTTGTGGCAACGCCGATATTGGTGATACCGGCAACTGCCATATTGGACAGCACAAAGTCTATGATGCGATACCGACCGGCAATCGGCAGCGCTGATACCGACCGGTGATCGGTAATCGGTGAAATTTTTTCGGGTTCATTTAAAATGACGCCCATTGTATCCTTCATGATCATTTTACTTCATTCCTTTCTGTGCGCTCTACCATAGACCCCTTTGCAATCTCCGTTCCCTCCGGAATCACCGCGCCGCTTTCAATCAACACAAGACCGTGTGTACAGAACGCGGAGGCATACTGATTTTCCGTCTGCTCGGTAACGCCGATTTTTGCGCCGTCACCAATCACAGCGTCGCCGCCGATCATCGCCTTTTCAATCACAACATGGTTTCCGATTTTTGCCCCCGGCATAATCACGCTGTCCGAAACAACGCTCCCCTCGCCGATCCATACACCGCCCGATATAATAGAATGGCGGATTTCTCCGAAGATGGAGCAACCCTCGGTGACGGTACAGTTGCTAAGCTTTGCATTTTTTCCGACATAGTGCGGTGCAAGTGCAAGATTCCGGGAATAAATTTTCCAGCGCGGATCATTAATTTCAAACTTCGGTTCGTCCCCCAAAAGATCCATATTTGCCTCCCAGAGGCTTTGAATCGTACCGACATCCTTCCAGTAGCCCTCAAATTTCCAGCTCATCATTTTTTCATGATTGGCAAGCATTTTCGGAATCACGTTTTTTCCAAAATCGTTGGACGATTCCGGATCGTTCTCATCTTCCTCCAGATACCGTTTCATAATCTCATAGTTAAAAATATAGATTCCCATCGAAGCAAGATTGCTTTTCGGATTTTTCGGTTTTTCCTCAAATTCTGTGATCATGCCGGTATCGTCTGTATTCATAATGCCAAACCGGCTCGCCTCCTCCCATGGAACAGGCATCACGGCAATGGTGATTGCCGCTCCGGATTTCTGATGCTCGGCAAGCATTTTCCCATAGTGCATTTTATAGATGTGGTCACCGGAAAGCACCAGCACATTTTCCGGATTGAATTTATCGATAAAACTCAGATTCTGATAGATGGCATTGGCAGTTCCCTTGTACCATTCGCCGGCATGTGCACTTTGGTACGGCGGCAGCACATATACACCGCCATTGTTTCGGTTTAAGTCCCATGGATTTCCGTTTCCGATATAGGTGTTCAGCTCCAGCGGCTGATACTGTGTCAGAACGCCGACCGTGTCAATATCCGAATGAACGCAGTTGGAAAGCGGAAAATCTATAATTTTGTATTTTCCGCCAAACGGAACGGCAGGCTTTGCAACATATTTGGTCAGCGCGCCCAGACGGCTTCCCTGTCCGCCTGCTAAGATCATAGCAATACAGTCTTTACCTCTCATACACTTTTCATAGCCTTTCTTCCCACAAATTTCTCGCTCTGCCCGTGGGATGACAGTTGTTTTTCCAGATAAACTGCGGATAAGCCCTGTAAATCCAGTTCAATGGAGCAGGGCATTTCGCCGCACGGTTTTTTCTTTGCACGGCACAGCTTCTGACGTTTTGGAAGTCCGCCGCCGTATTTTTTCCAGGCGCTGTTTAACAGAACAAGATACTCGCCCTCCTCCGGAACGCCAATCCGGTATTTTTCACGCTTTACCGGAGTGAAATTCAGAGCAACGATAATTTCGCCCTCCTTTGCCCGGCGCAGATAGGAAACAACAGAATTTTCACTGTCGTTCTGCTCAATCCAGGAAAAGCCCTCCCAGCTTTGATCCTCCTCCCAAAATTCCGGATGGGAGCAATAGAATTCATTCAGTTCCCGGATATAACACTGGAATTTTTTGTGCATGTCATAATCCAGGAGCATCCAATCAAGCGGAGCATCGTATTTCCATTCGATAAACTGTGCAAATTCACCGCCCATGAACAAAAGCTTCTTTCCCGGAATAGACATATAATACCCCATCAAGGTCCGATAGGACGCGAATTTTTCCTCATAGCTTCCGTACATTTTATCCACCAGGGAATGCTTTCCGTGTACCACCTCATCATGAGAAAGCGGCAGGATAAAGTTCTCGGAAAATGCATAGCACATAATAAAGGTAATCAGATTATGATTCGGTTTTCTAAAATAGGGATCCATGGACATATAGCGGAGCGTATCATTCATCCATCCCATATTCCATTTGTAGTTAAAGCCGAGTCCGCCCTCGCGCACATCTCCGGTTACCTTGCTCCAGGCTGTGGATTCCTCCGCAATCATCAGAATATTCGGAAAATGTTCAAACATCACCTTATTCAGATCCTGCAAAAATGCAATTGCCTCTAAATTGTGGTTTCCGCCGTAAATATTCGGTACCCACTCGCCGCTGTGGCGGCTGTAGTCACGGTACAGCATGGAGGAAACAGCATCCACACGCAGACCGTCAATATGATATTCACTCACCCAGAAATATGCCGAGGACATCAGGAACGAAACAACCTCTTTTTTGGAATAATCAAACACCATCGTTCCCCAGTCCTTATGTTCTCCCAGGCGGCTGTCCGCATATTCATAAGCCGGAGAACCGTCAAACCGGTAAAGACCATGTGCGTCCTTTGGAAAATGCGCCGGAACCCAGTCCATAATCACGCTGATTCCTGCCCGGTGGCAGGCGTTAATCAGATATTTCAAATCCTCCGGTGTGCCGTAGCGTCCGGTGGCGGAAAAATACCCTGTTACCTGGTATCCCCAGGAACCGTCAAAGGGATATTCCATCAGCGGCATAAACTCCACATGCGTATAGTGCATTTCCAAAAGGTAGGGAATCAGCTCCTCTGCCAGCTCCCGGTAGGTATAAAACGATCCGTCGGCATGCTGCCGCCAGCTTCCCAAATGCATTTCATAAATCAGCATCGGTCGTTGATACGGAGGTGTTTTTTCCCTCTGTTTCATAAATTCCCGATCCGACCACTGAAAACGGGAAATATCTCTGGTAATTGACGCTGTGCCGGGGCGCGTTTCCGAATAGACAGCAAACGGATCTGCTTTTAAGACGGTTTTCCCATCCGCTCCGGTAACGGCATATTTATAAATTTCATATTCCCCGATTTCCGGAAATACACCATACCATACACCGGTTGTCCCGATTTTCTCTAACGGGTGAGAACTTGTGTTCCAGCTGTTAAAATTACCGCACAGACATACCGACTGTGCTCTCGGCGCCCAAACCGCAAACCTCCACCCTATTTTTGTTTTATGCGAACCAAGCATGCGATATGCCTGAAAATTTGTTCCCTCATTAAACAGATACAGCTGTAGCTCACTAATCCCTGCCCAATCTGTTTGTTTTTCTGTTGCCATCCTGTCTGCCAATCCTTTCTGCAAAATTTATCTCTATGATTGTATTTATTATACCACATTTTCTTTTGTCAGTAAAGTATAGTGAGTTATAAATTTAACATAATTTTTTTGTATATATTGTATATTGTTGGAGAAAACCTATATTTTTTGTAAGAATTTTATGAATGATAAGGAAAAATGTCATTTCAAACGCTACCCTCAGCATAACAGATTCTGTCCGGAAAGTCAATCAAATAGAGTTTGCTTTTTTGTTAATCCTATGTTAAAACCGTAAAAAAACAAAGAAAACAACAAAATATCGTTATAGATTTAAGGAAACTAAGAAAATTTATTTTTATAATAAAACCAGGAGGATGATGTTATGAGAAAAGAAACAATTCTGCAATTTGGCGAGGGCGGATTTCTGCGCGGTTTTTTTGACTGGATGCTGGAAAAAATGCACCGTGCCGGCGTGTATGACGGACAGGCGGTTGTGGTGCAGCCAATCCGGGAGGGAAAATGCCGTGTGCTTTCTGAGCACGGCTGCCGTTATACGCACATTATGCGCGGCAGCGAGGGAACGGAGAAAACAGAGATTTCCTCTATTTCGCGTGCATTTTCGCCTTATGAGGATTATGACGCATATTTAAAGCTGTCGGAAAATCCGGCACTTCGGTTTATCGTTTCAAACACAACCGAGGCAGGTATTTCCTATGTTGCCGGGGATACGCTTTCCGACCGTCCGCCCAAAAGCTTTCCGGCAAAGGTGACGGCGCTTTTGTGGCGGCGGTATCAGGCAGGGTTGCCGGGCTTTGTGTTTCTTCCCTGCGAACTCATTGACCGCAACGGCGATCAGCTGAAAAAAATTGTTTTACAGTATGCCGCAGAATGGTCTTTGCCCGAAGCGTTTCGCTCCTGGATTGAGCAGGAAAATACATTTTGCTGCACTTTAGTAGATCGGATTGTAACCGGGTGTCCGAGAGAGGAATTTCCGGAACCGGAGCTTGAGGGAGGACTTTTAAACACCTCGGAATACTATCATCTTTGGGTGATTGAGGGAGCAGAGAATCTCTTTTGTGAGCTGCCGCTCGACCGCGCCGGGCTGAATGTGATCCTTGCGAAAAATCTGGACGCATACCGCACCAGAAAGATTCGGATTTTAAACGGTGCGCATACGGTTTTAG
>CAKSJF010000104.1 GCA_934462945.1 uncultured Clostridia bacterium
CCGCATAGAATTGATCAATTCATCTGTTTACACCGGCTCTCAATTGCCTTGCCGTAGGGGCGGATATCATCCGCCCGAACCCCCTGAAAGGAGAATTTTTATGAATATTTTGTGGGCAGGGATGATTCTTTTATCGCTTTTTGCCGGCGCTGTGAACGGGACACTGCCGGAAACCACTGCTGCCGGCATGGAGGGTGCAAAGGCTGCTGTGGAAACCGTGTTATCCTTTGCCGGAATCATGTGCTTATGGAGCGGTTTTCTGCGCCTTGCAGAGGCAGGCGGTGCGGCGGCGCTATTTTCCAGACTGCTCTCCCCCATCACCCGGCTGCTCTTTCCAAAGCTTTCAAAAGATTCAGAGGAAATGACCCAGATTTCTATGAACATGACGGCAAATCTTCTCGGAACAGGCAATGCCGCCACCCCTGCCGGGATTGCGGCGATGTGCGCCATGGACCGTTCCAATCCGCATCCGGAGATTCCAACGGAGGAAATGTGCATTTTTACTGTTTTGAATACCGCATCGCTCCAACTGATCCCTGCCACCATTCTATCCCTCCGGATTGCCGCCGGATCGAATGACCCTGCAGGGATTCTTGCACCCATCTGGCTTGCCTCCCTCTGCTCCCTCCTTGCCGCTCTTTTTGGAATAAAATTCACCTTATTTTTGGAAAAGACCAAAAAAAGAAAGATAAAACAAAGAAAAACAAAAAGAAATCATTGACAATCCGTCCATTTTCCAATATAATAATAAGTATAGAAAATACACACAGATAAAGTGAGGGACTATCATGAAAAAAACATATAAGTTTTTAGCATTCGACTTCGGTGCGTCCAGCGGACGTGCGATGCTTGCAACCTACGACGGCGAAAAAATCACCTTAGAGGAAAAGCACCGTTTTTCAAACGATCCTGTTTTGGTAAACGGCGGCATGTTCTGGGATGTTCTGCGCCTGTTCCACGAGATCAAGCAGGGAATTTTAAAGTGCGCCAATTCCGGCGACCGGGATATCGACTGTATCGGTATTGACACCTGGGGTGTGGACTACGGACTGTTAGACAAGGACGACCAGCTCTTGGGAAATCCGTATCATTACCGCGACACCCGGACAGACGGCATGTATGAAAAAGCATTTTCCATCGTTCCGAAAGAGGAGATTTTCCAGGAAACCGGTATTGCTTTCAACTGGTTCAACACCATCTATCAGCTGCTTGCCGCAAAGGATAGCACTGCCTTAAAGGAAGCAAAGACCCTGCTCTTTATGCCGGATCTTTTAAACTTCTTCCTGACCGGTGAAAAGCGCTGCGAATATACCGTTGCCTCCACCTCTCAGATGTTTGATTCCAAAAAGCAGGACTGGGCATACGATCTCTTAAAGAAAATGGGATTGCCAACCGATCTGTTTGCACCGGTGATCTACCCCGGCGAGCAGGTTGGCGTGCTGACCAAGGAATTGGCAGAGGAATTGGGCGTTGCACAAATTCCGGTGATGGCGGTTGCCTCGCATGATACCGGCTCAGCAGTTGCATCCGTTCCGGTATGCGGCGATCAGGACTTCATCTATATTTCCAGCGGAACCTGGAGTCTGATGGGGGTAGAGCTTTCCGAGCCTTTGGTAAATGCAGACGTGTTAGCACATAACTTCACCAACGAGGGCGGTGTGAATAAAACGATCCGTTTCTTAAAGAACATTATGGGTCTGTGGCTGATTCAGGAATCGCGCCGTCAGTGGGAGCGCGAGGGACAATCCTTAAGCTTTGCCGATCTGGAAAAGCAGGCAAGAGCCGCAGAACCGTTCACCTGCTTTATTGATCCGGACTATGAATCATTCCAGACGCCTGGAAATATGCCGGAGAAGATCCGCGAATATTGCAGAAAGACCAATCAGACAGTTCCGGAATCGGTCGGTGCTGTGATCCGCTGTATCGCAGAAAGCCTGGTGTTCCGTTACCGTGACACAATCGAGGGCATGGAGGCAGTCACCGGCAAAACCTATCCGGAAATCCATATTGTCGGCGGCGGCATTAAGGATACGATGATCTGCCAGTTTACCTCAAATGCAACCAAGCGCGTGGTTGAAGCCGGACCGGTTGAGGCAACCAGTATCGGAAACGTGATGGTGCAGGCAATGGCATGCGGAGCAATTGCCAACCTGGCAGACGGCAGAAAAGCTGTGAAAAATTCCTTTGATATTGCACGCTACGAGCCGCAGGACAGCCCTGCCTGGGACGCAGCCTACGAAGAATGGAAAAAAATCGTAAAAAACAACTGATTGAATCATAAAACCAAAAGAGCTTTCATAGGATAGACTGTGAAAGCTCTTTCTTTTTATGGGAAGAATATACAGAAAGGAATGAATGAATATGGAACTGCGAAAAGAACCCCTGTCGGTCAGCGAAGTACTTGCCGGGGAAAACTGTGAGATTTTTGTGGACGGAGATTTGATTGTGCCGGATGTAAAGCCGGATATTTTAAAGATATTGCAGGTGGACGCGTCGGCATACCTTTCCTCAAAAGAGGCCGCAGAGGGGCGGGCAAATTTAAAGGGACGGGTGGATCTCACCATTCTCTATATTTCTGACCGCGAGGACGACCCTGTGCAGAACATCCGCACCTCGCTTGATTTTTCGCACAAGCTGGAAAAAAACACAATTCCGCAGGGTGCATGCGTTAATGCCGAGGCAGACGTTGTCCGGGCAGAATTTCATGTGATCAATTCCAGAAAGCTGAGCTTAAAAGCAATTGTCGGCATCCAGTGCGAGGTGTTTGGTACACAGGAGCTTGAATTTGTCACCGGAATTGAGGGCGCATGTGCCGAGGTGCAGACCGAGCCGCTCCTCCTGACCGCCGCCGTTGCCGACCGGAGCGAGTCCTTTTATATGAAAGAAAATGTGGAGCTGCCCTCCGGGAAACCGTCCATCAGTGAAATTTTAAAAGTGGACTACAAAATATGCGATAAGGAAATCAAGCCAATCACTGAAAAGGTGGTTGCCAAGGGAACACTCAATGCCTGCATTCTCTATATGAGCAATGCGCAGACAATTGAAAGTACGGAAATTGATCTTCCGTTTACCGAGGTGTTTGATCTTCCGGGCGTGTCCGAGGGAATGAACTGCACGCTGGACTATCATATCAGCGATTGCAGCTATGAGGCGGCAGCGGATTCGGACGGGGATCTTCGAATTGTCCGGATGGAGCTGATTCTCTGCGCCGATATGCATGCCTCCAGTCAGACAGAGCTGCAAGTGATCCGCGATTGCTACTGCCCCGGCATGGAAACAAAGCTGTCCTATATTGAACGGGAGCTTGAGGAGGGGATCGCATCGCCGTCCTGTCAGAATACACTCCGGGATATTGCCGCCGTGGATTCCTCCCTGCCACAGATTGCCGCAGTTTATAATGTTGTGGCAAGAGCCGTTGTCACCGATAGCCGGATTGAAAAGGAGAAACTCGCAATTGAGGGAAAAATTGAAGCAACGATCCTGTATCTGACCGATCAGCCGCAGAATCCTGTCTATAGCTATCAAAAGGAGATTCCGTTCCGCTATCTCTTAGACTGCCCGAATACCACCCCAGAAATGACCTGCGCCGTCCGCGCAGAGGTGGAGCATGTTTCCTTCCACTTGAACGTGGCAAACGAGGTAGAACTGCGCTGCATCTTAAATCTCTCCGCCAGCGTCCTCCGGAAACGTACCCTCACCCTGATTGATACCGTCGACACCCTGCCGGTGTCCAGTGAGGATCAGAAAGGAATTGTAATCTATTTCGTGCAGCCGGGAGACAGTGTCTGGAGCATTGCAAAACACTACCATGTCCCGATGAATGAAATTGAGGAGAATAATCATCTGAACCATTCCGAAAAACTAAATCCCGGCACAAGACTCGTGATTCCGGCTTGCGTCCGGGCATAACCCGGAAAAGGGGATGTCAAAAAAGGCACAGAGCATTCTGCACTCTTTTTTGCACCCCCTTTTTTCTGATTTTAAAAATTATTTTATTTTTTTTGAAAAAAAAGGTTGACATTTGGAAAAGGATGTAGTATAATATTTATTGTTGCTGAACAAGACAACAATCTTAGTCAAGCGCAATCGAAACACGGAGCGGTATCGAAGTGGTCATAACGGGACTGACTCGAAATCAGTTGACGGGCAACCGTCCGTGGGTTCGAATCCCACCCGCTCCGCCATCTTTTATCGGGATGTGGCTCAGTTTGGTAGAGCACTACGTTCGGGACGTAGGGGCCGCAGGTTCAAATCCTGTCATCCCGACCAAACCGGGGTGTAGCGCAGGTGGTAGCGCACTTGACTGGGGGTCAAGGTGCCGCAGGTTCAAGTCCTGTCACTCCGACCATTTTCTAAAGCCGCATAAACACTATGAAATCCAGTGTTTATGCGGTTTTTTCATGTGTTTGAATCTTCCCGGGATGTCCCTAAATATCCCGGTTTTTACCCTCAAACTGTAGTCAAACTGTAGTCAAAAAAAGAAAGCGTTTAATTTGTCCGCAGTTTGCTGTTTGCGCTTGTCTCTGATGTGGGTATATACCGAGCGTGTCAAATTAATGTCGGAATGCCCCATCAGTTCCTGTGCGTCCTTTAAATCAATATTCGCTTCGAATAGCATAGTAGCAAATCCGTGCCGCAATTGATGTGCCGTAATCTCTAAACCGTACTGCTTGCAATATGATTTCCAACGCTTATCAAACGCGCCCTTTGTCAGCGGTCGTTTTCCATCGCCGTCCATAGAAAACAGAAATCCGGAAAAGTGTTTCGGAAGCACATTTTTTAACCGGTTCAATAAAATAATATCCCGGTGTGCCGCTTCTGATTTCAAGACATCCTCAAACACAGGTCTGTTTCCGTCATGAATTACATGGTTTCTTATTTTGATAATGTTGTTTTTGTAGTCAATGTCCTCTCGTCTAATTGCTAAAGCTTCCGATTTCCGACACCCGGTATAAAGCAAGAAAAACGGCAATAATGCAAACCCATCCCAATGAGATGATACAATGTCCAGCTCTCTTGAAGTTGGAAGTTCTCTTTTTGTCTTAGTCAGTCCTTTCGGTAATCTTACAGAACTGACCGGATTTGATGTTACGTATCCATGCAGTACAGCATGATCAAAAATCATGTTCAGAATAGACTTGTGATTTGCAACAGTTTTTTGACCATACTTTAAACTGTGCAAAAACACATCCACATCGCGCGCCGTAACGTCTTTGATGGCTTGATCTGAAAAATAATCTGTTATTCTTTCATATGCCTTTTTTATTGACTTGTTGTATGTAATTTCCGGTATATCTTCCCTATAGATCGAATCCCATTCATCCGCAACCTCAATAAATTCAGCTCCGCGCTCCTGTTTCTCCTTGTACGCTAATAACTGCCGCTCTACATCCTTAATGGCTTTCTTCTCCGTTGTCTCACGACTGTAAAAGCAAATTCTTTTTCCGTCAACAGTAATCGCTCTCTGCCAACGTCCGTCACTTCTCTGTTTCATAAAAATTGCGTAAATTTTCAAAGTAAATGCAACCACATCTAAAAGCTGCATTTACTACGAAAAACAAGTTGCATTTAGTTTAA
>CAKSJF010000105.1 GCA_934462945.1 uncultured Clostridia bacterium
GGGCGCAACGAAAATCGCGGCTTTTCTTTGGGACAGCGCTATGCATCCGCTTTGCGGCAGCGAAGCAGTTGAAGTACCTGAAAAGTAAAAAGAGGATGTTCATGCAAAAGCCGGGGCGTATTGCCCCGGCTTTTGCGGAGCTTTTTGTTGATCCCCCCTATAAAAACAAAATTACTCCAATCACATATAAAAAATGTCCCCCATGAAAAAATCACCATAGACTCTATGATATTGCTTCATAAATTTATTATATCCCCTCTGCGTTGTCTGCGCAAGGGGGTTTGTTTCTTTTCTACATTAAAATACAAAAAATGACACGTTAGAAAAAAAATATAAAATTCCGCGACAGAAAACGCCGCATATCTGCATTCTTTTTTCTGTTTTGTCACCGTTTTTAATATTTTTCTTATTTGGATGCATTTTAGAGCATTTGCTTGATGCCGGTCAGAACAAAAAGCATATGTTTTTTAAACTTTACTTTTCATGAGATTATGTTACAATAAAAATAAGGATGCATCAAAATCTACAAAGAAAGAAGGATCTAAAATGAGAAAAATATGCAATAAGCTATGCAGCGCTGTCACGGCATTTTTGCTGATGTTTGGTATCGCTGCGCAGGGAGTTATTGCAGACAGTGCAGAAACAGTGATTGAGATTTCCACCCCAAAGGAGCTGCAGGACGCTGCGCTGTCGGCAATGAGCGGCGCAACAAAGGGAATCACCTATCGGCTGACAGAGGACCTTGACTTTTCAAATTATGCGTATGTCTGGGGCACTTGTGCAATTCCGTTCGGATTGGATTCCAATCCGTTCTGCGGAACGTTTGACGGAAACGGGCATATCATCAAAAATTTGAAAATTGCTATGAAAGCAGGAGATCAGAAAGCGAGCGGCTTATTCGGTGCGCTGGGAGACGGTGCGGTAGTAAAAGATCTTGGCATGGAAAATACTTCTGTGACAAATCATATGAACCTCTCAGACCTTCCGACGGCGGCTTTAGCAGGAGAGGTGAGCGGTACAGTCCTGATCACCGACTGCTACCTGCGCGGAACAACCTTTTCCAATCGGGGAGACAACAATGTTTCTGCCGGGTTTGTGTTTTTTGTTAATGATGGCGCTGATTTGCAGATTACAAACTGCTATGCTGTCGGAACAAGTCCGTTTACAAACGGATTTTTGCGGGGTGAGTTTTTTGCATGGAGTGCAAACGGCACAGAAAAAATCACACTCACCAACTGCTACACAAGCAGCAATCAGCTTGCTCCGAAGAACAAATGGACAACGGCTGAAAACTGCTGGGCAAACAGCGAGGCGGCATATAACGGCTGGAATAATTATAACACATGGGAATGGTTCGGAACACCGGTTTCCTCTGCGGAATTAAAAACGAAGCACACCGCGCTCGGTTCTGCTTTTAAGGAAAACACCAGCGCAAGCTTTAACGGCGGATACCCGGTTTTGGCATGGGAAACGATTGTTGAGAGCGGCGGCGGAGACGAGCCGACCGGACAAAAGGAAAACAACGCGCAGAATCCGACCGTCATTTCCACCGCGGAGGAATTCTGGGCAATTAATGAAGAGGAAACAACCGAGGGACATTACTACAAGCTTGCAAACGATCTTGATCTTGCGGGCGCAGTATGGATGCCGGTTGGAAGTGTGGATAAGCCGTTTATCGGCGTATTTGACGGAAACGGACATACAATTTCTAATTTCAAAGTAGAAGCAGTTGAGGAGAAAAAAGCGTACGGACTATTTGGCTGTGTAGGCGGAAACGGAACGGTTACAAAATTAGGCGTCCGGAATGCCGATCTGGTGCTGACGCAGATAACCTATGAGGCAAGCGGCGGTGCGATTGCCGGCATGCTTGCGGACAATGCCGTCCTGTCAGAATGCTATGCAGAAAATATTGCATTTTCCAGAACCGGCAATACAGGAAACTTTGGCTTTGCCGGAGGTTTAGCCGGACGTGCAAACGGCGATGGGGTTGAAGTTTTAAACAGCTTTGTAAAAGGATATACTGCAGTGGAGGGCACTGTCAATAACAATGCCGGATTGATCGGGTTGATTGAAAAGAGCGGAACAATTTTGGAAAACTGCTATTCCGATACCACTCTTTCGCGCTGTGACGATTCTGTTACCCCGGTGATGAAAAACACATACCGCCAGGCAGACGGCGGATATATTGGCTGGGCAGGACAGCATTGGCTGGGCGAGGCTATGACAGAGGAAACGAATCTTGGCGACCGTTTTCTTGCAGAAACGAACGGACCGGTTTTGAAACTTTTTAAATACCCGGGACAATACAACAACCTGATTCCGAACGGAACGATGTCGGACGACTGCTATCTTTTTGATAATGACAATGCAAAGCTTTTAGACGGCAGAACCATTGAAAGCGACAAGCAGGGACACAAGCTGCAAACTCCGTATGCAGACCGAACCTCAAAGGTTTTAAAAACAAACAATCTGACCGTTCCGGTCGCTCTGGAGCAGGGAAAGTACTATAAAATTTCTTTTAACGTTCTCGGAGATCTTCCGGACTGGCTCGGAACGGCAGGCTTCTCTCTGACGCTTGACGGTGAAAATCTGATGTCCAAGCTTGCAGATCAGAATATTTACTATTACGGCTGGGATTTAAAATCTCTGATCTATACACCAACGGTGAGCGGGACAAAATCTCTTTGCATTTCATCCGACTTGAATTTGTATCTGGACGATCTGATCGTGGAGGAATTAAACGGAACGCTGGAAGCAGGAATCGCAGCGGATAAGCTCACGCTTGCCTATCTTGCGGTGGATGTTCTGGATAACGACCTGTATTTAGACAGAAAAACTGCGGACGGTGTAGAAATTTCCTACCGCAGCGAAAAAGGTTACCTGGACGGAAACGGAAAGCGGACAGATCTGATTCCGGTTGGCTGGGGTGTTTGCGAGGATACCTATATTGCCTCAATCGTTGTGGCAGGCACAGAGGGAACAAAGGAATTTCCGATTCGGATTCAGGAACGCGCCCCCTATAAAATTCAGGATGTGCATTTTGAAAATGCAGACGGAAAAACAGTTTACGATCTGAACAGTGCAAAGAAAATGGCAAAAATTGCAGTGGAGAAGAACACGGCAGAAAATGCAGAATTGATTTCCGCATTCTATGAAGGAAACCGGCTTTCCGCTGTAAAAACAGCAGAAATTACAGAAAGCGGAGAAATTACGGTTGACCTGGAAAAGGGCAATGCGGACAGCGTAAAGCTGTATGTCCTGGAGCAGGACACCCTGCGTCCGCTTGCACAGAAAAAGACAACCTATCCGGAATTAGACGAAAACGCAAAGGTTACCGTCTACACCATTGGCGATTCTATTTGTGCAGACTATGCCGCCGGCGATCTCTTAAAGGGATGGGGACAGATGCTCGGCGCAAAATTTGACGAAACACATGTCACCGTGGATAACAGCCGGGCATTGGCTGGTATGTGGGCGGCAAACTTCCTTAGTTCAGGACGTTTTTCGTATCAGCTGTCTCATTTGAAAGCGAATGATTACGTTCTGATTCAGCTGGCGCATAACGATAAGGATAAATATCCAATTGACGACTATATCACGCTTTTAAGCCAGTTTGTTGCCGGCGCAAAGCAAAAGGGCGCAATTCCCGTCTTTGTTACCTCTCCGGAAAGCCGCACCGCGGCAAGCGACACGCTGTTAGCAGACGGAACGTATCAGGTTTCCTCCATGCTTAAGGGATACCCCGAGGCAATGAAGAAGTTCGCCGCAGAAAACGGTGTCCCGGTGGTGGATTTAAACCAGCACATGAGAGATCTGATGGCGGAAAAGGGAAAAACCGGTGTGACAGAAATGGGCATTTACGCAACCGAACGAAATGACGACACCCATTATACCGAAAAGGGTGCAAATTACCTTGCAGATTTTGTTTCACAGGAAATGAAAGCAATCGGACTTCCGGTTGGTGTGTATGTAAAGTAAATGAAATAGGAAAGAATGAAAAAGGGCACAGACCGTTTAGAGCAGGAATCGTGAAAAATCTGCATTCGGATGAATCACGAATTCACCAAAAAAACAGTCTGTGCTTTTTATTTTCAGGAAACAAAGCTGCTGTCTGATTCCCGGAGCTATAGCCATTTGCAGTATAGTCCTATCGTTCCGATTAAATTCAGTCCAAACCCGAAAAGGAATGCCGGCATCCAGTATTTTGCGGAAACCTTTTTCTTTGTGAGGAGCAGGAGAGTGTAGGCATAGGGCAGAAGATCGATTGTGTAGCGGTGTCCGAACTGAAAGCCGCCCATGGTTTTATGCGCAGTCAGACACAAAAGATGCGCAAGAAATGTTCCGAAAAACAGAAATACCATTTTGTAATTTCCGCCGTTTAACATTTCGCGCACCGCATACCAAAAGCACGTAAGCACAATCGGACTGGCAAGCCAGACGGCAAAGCCGTTAAAAATCGGAAAGGAAAGTGTTCCGTCCGGGTTTATTTGCGGCAGACGGAATAGCGTGCGGAAATTGTCCGGAATATAGTGCAGGCTGAACTGTCCGTAGCGCGATTCGGTAAATTCCGGGAGATAGTTGTGCCCAAATTCAAAAATTGATCCGAAACGCGCGTAATTGTAAAGCGCCATTGCCGCGGCAATCAGAATCGGCGCAATCCACCATTCCCAGCGGATTTTCCGATCCGGTGTCCGGCGGTAGAGCAGATATAAAAGCACCGGAAGATATAACACCTGAAACGGTCTGCATCCAACGCTCAATGCCCAGAACAGGAGCGACAGTGTTCCGTTTCTCCGGAGCGCAAAGTCGCATGCAGCAAGACTAAATAGAACGCAGAGATTCTGCGCAAAAAACCACACCCAGGCATTGACCGAAATTAAAATCAGATTGCCTCCTAAGAGCAGAAAGGCGCTCCAAAAAAGCGTTTCACTCTCGCGCCGGTAAAGCCGCCATGCAAAGAATCCGTTTAAAAGGCTCACCAAAAGCGCGGCAAAATTGTCCGGAATCCGAAGAATCACAAACGGCAACAGTACCGCCGAGGGAACAGGCGGAAAGCTGACATAGTATTTTCCCCCGTATTCCGCAAGCTCTAAATGCGAATAATTCTGCCCTAAATCCATCCGCCCGAAAAGCCAGGAACGCGCCTGGAGAACATAGGAATTGTAAGGATTCTCCGACCACGGCCAGCAGCCGGTGAAAGCATATACTAAAAAATAAACTGCAAGCATTCCGAAAAGCAGTAAAAATAATTGGTCGCGTTTTTGATCTGTATGAAGCATACATATTCTCCTTTGCTATTTTGGCAATCTGACAATTTGACAATCCCTCAGTCTGC
>CAKSJF010000106.1 GCA_934462945.1 uncultured Clostridia bacterium
CCCTACGGTTCAAATGGGAAATGCATTTGATTGGAAAAATTATTCGTGGGGTGTATTCGCCCGGTACAGGTGGAAAACACGGCAGATCGGAAAAAATTTTCGCGGGGTGTATTCGCCCGGTACAGGTGGAAAATAAAATACGGCAGATCAGAAAAAAATCGTAGGGGCGGATATTATCCGCCCGCACAGTTCAGATATTATGCTCCTGATCGTAATTTTGCCAGAAACTCAAAACTGCGTTTTGGTATTCCTTTGGATTCACATAATAACTCATGGCATGATCTGCGCCCGGCACGATCACGAGCCATTTTTGGGACGCGCATGCCTCATAGTTTTCATAAGTCATGTCAACCGGCACAAAGTGATCGTCCGTTCCGTGGATAAAGAGAACCGGAATCCGGGTCTTTTCCAACGCCTCTACGGTCGAATGATCGTCCAAGGGGACATCCAGTTTCTTTTTGCAGATGGCATCAGCAATCGATTCGCCGACTCCGTAGGGCATATGCAGATTCTTTTTTGCAACATGCCGCCAGATCTGTTTGGGGGAGGTAAAGCCGCAGTCGGCAATGATGCCGCGCACATTTTCCGGGAATTGCAGATCGGATGCCATCAAAACGGTGGTTGCGCCCATGGAAACTCCGGCAAGATAAACCGGCAGATTTTTGCCGCACCGGCAGTTAACCCAGTTTGCCCAGTTCACACAGTCGAACCGTTCTTTTAAGCCAAAGCCCATATACTCGCCGCCGCTTGCGTTCTGTCCTCTCTGCTCTGCATATAAAACGCTGCATCCGTGCTGATGCCAGAAGTCTGCAATCATACCGAAATCCCGGTCCCAGGAGGAGCGCCAGCCGTGGAATGCGATGATCACGCGCTTTGCGTTTTCACAGGGGTAAAAATGCCCCACAAGGCGAATCCCATCGTCACTGGTGATTTCCACGTTTTCATGATCCTGTTCCCGGAGCGCCTCTGCCGCGTCCATTTGTGCAGTCTCAAATTCTTCATTTTTCTGATGACCGGCAATCCGCTTATTTGCGTGCTTTGTGATGCGCGGCTGTTCCCGGTCGAGCGCTGTCTGCACCATCAGCTTGGTGGTGACATAAGCGGTGGTTGCCGCGCCTGCCGCAACTCCTAATACCGCGCCTGCTGCCGCTAAGAGTTTCTTGTTGATTTTCATAAAAAGACTTCCTTTCTATTTTAGTTCAATATAATAGGGACAAATGGCGGAATAACTGCCGCCCTTTTTCCGGAAACCGCCCGGAATTGTGCCAAGCTGTGTAAAGCCGAGCCGTTCGTATAAATGCCGTGCGTGGATATTTTCCTCCACCACTGCGTTAAACTGCAACACCCGGAATCCGTGTTCCCTGCCTTGCCGGATACAGTCGGACACAAGCTTTTCGCCGATGTGCAGACCGCGGAGGTTTTTGGAAACGGCATAGCTGGCATTGGAAATATGTCCGCATCTGCCGACATTGTTCGGATGCAGTATGAATAAGCCGACCACGCTTGCGTCTGATACGGCAACACCGCAATAGCTTTGGGATGCGAAAAACTCTGCACCGGTTTTTTCGGTCAGGCATTCTTCCTGCGGAAATGCTTCGCCGTCCTCCACAACCTCGTTCCAGATTGTGATCATTGCCGGAAGATCCTCCGGCTGATAGGCTCTGATGGTAACCTCACTCATGTTATTTTTCCTCTTTTCATTTGTTTTCTTCTAAATACTGTTGTGCATAGCTTGCAGCAACCGCTCCGTCTGCTGCGGCGGTAATCACCTGGCGCAAGGGAGTGGTGCGGAGATCTCCGGCGGCAAAAACACCCGGGAGATTTGTCTGCATTTTCTCGTTGGTTTTCAGAAAACCGCTCTCATCCCGTTCCACCTCCGGCGGAACAATCTCGCCTGCCGGAGTTCTGCCGACTGCGATAAAAATGCCGGAGCAGTCTAAACTTTGGTGTGCGCCGGTGCGCGTGTCTTCTAATTCTAACTGACGTACCGTGGTGTCGCCCAGGATTTTTTTCACGGCGGTAAATTCTAAAATTTCAATTTTCGGATTCTTCCGCACCTGGGAAACTAAAACGGCACTTGCTCGGAAACGGTCGCTCCGGTGGATCAAATAGACCCGTGTGCAGAAACGCGCTAAAAAGAGTGCGTCCTCAAAAGCGGTGTTGCCGCCGCCCACCACAGCGGTGGTCTGACCGCGGAAGAATGCGCCGTCACAGGTGGCGCAATAGGATACCCCGATTCCGGAAAAATGCTCCTCACCCTCTGCGCCAAGCTTTTTCGGAGCGGCGCCGGTGGCAAAGAGAATGGTTCTTGCCTCGTAAGTTGCCCTCCGGGTGTGAACAAACTTGATTCTTCCGTCAATCTGTTCAATGCTTTTTACACGTTCGGTGCGAAATTCTGCGCCGTACTGCGCCGCATGCGCGCGCATCTTTTCGGAAAGCGCCGACCCGGACGGATCGTCCAGAAAGCCGGGATAGTTTGCAATCTCGTCAGTATTGTTCATCTGTCCGCCTGCTCCGAGGCTTTCTAATACCAGCGTGGAAAGTCCGGCTCTGCCGGCATAAAGTGCGGCGGAAAGTCCGGCAGGACCTGCGCCGATAATAATAAAATCGTAAATCATCTGTTTTACCTCTCTTGATTCAAATGCGTTAAGCGGCTTTGCTTCCGGTATTTTAAGGGGGTCATATGCTCCTGCTTTTTAAAAATATCGTTAAACCGCTGCTGACCGGAAAATCCGACCATCAGGGCAATATCCCCGATTTTCATCTGCGTGTTTTCCAGATAGTCCTTTGCGGCGCGGATGCGCACCTGCAAAAGATAACTTTTCGGACTGATTCCAAATTCCTGCTTAAAGGAATGCGCCAGATAGCTTTCGCTTAAATAAATATACTGGGCAACGTCTGAAAGCGTGATATTTTTGTTGTAGTTGCGGTCGATATAGTCCTTTGCGGCAAGCAAAAGTTCTTTCATTTTTAAGGAGCGGTTCTTGCCGTTCTGCTCCCACTCTTCCTGAACCGCACGCGATAAAAGTACAAACAGCTCCATCATCAGAAGATTCACCATCACATGATCCCATTCCCGTGCTTTTTGCCGTTCCCGGACGATCCGGTCGAAAATAGCGGTGATCTCATTTTTCCGGGTCAGGCTTAAATGGATGTAGCTTCTGGTTTGGGAATCCTCTAAAAAGTCCATAAAATCAGGCTGCTTTGCGGCATTGGAATGATTTTCAAAGGCAAAGCTTAAAACAAACAGCTCGCACATTTCGTCCGACTCCACCTTTACCACATGGAGTGTGTCCGGCTTAATCAGAATCAGGTCGCACGGATTTAAAATCACGTTCTTTCCCTCTATCTGATAGTTTACACAGCCTTTTTTAATATATACCATCTCGAAATGACTGTGCCGGTTTGGCTTCATTTCCCACGTGCGGTCGTGAATGCGTTCCAGCGACTTCACGATTGCCGGAGAAAAACGCTGTCCGGATAAAAAGTCCTGCCATGCCGCCGGCATATGCTGCATTTCTTCCATTGCAATACCCCTTTCCTGTTTTCTTCTGTAAAAATATAACACGTTTATTGTCATTTATGTTTTATTTGCTATATCTATTATACCTTTATTTTTTAATTTCGTCTATAATTTCATTGAAAAATTTACAAATTTATAGTATAATCATTAAAGAGGGGGCAAATATTTTTTAATAGTTAGACAGAAAAACGAAAAAAAACGTATGGAAGGACGAAATTTATGAAATATAGCCGGGCGGTTCAGCCAAGCGGAAAGAAAATGGATATGGCGCTTTTGATTGCCGTGATAGCAGCATGCCTGATCGGACTTTGTGCCATTTTCAGCGCGACGCGCTCCTATGAAAGCAATACAAACGTGATTGTGCAGGGCGGCGCATTTTGCATCGGACTGGCACTCTGCATTCTTTTAAGCAAATTTGACTATGAGCAGTACGGGCTCTGGACAAAATATATTTACGGATTTTGCGTGGCAATTCTGGTATTGGTGCTGTTTATCGGAAAATCGGGCGACTGGGGGGCGCAAAGCTGGATTCGGATTGGCCCGATCGGGATTCAGCCGTCCGAGATCGCCAAGGTCGGCTTTATTCTGACCTTTTCCTGGCACTTAACGCGCGTGGAACAAACGCTGAACAAACCGCTCACGCTATTGGGACTCCTGGCACATATCGGTGTTTTGGCAGGACTGATTATGCTTCAGCCGGATGCCGGCAGTACGATGGTGTTTGCATTTATCTTTATCGTGCTGATTTTTGCAGCCGGACTTTCCTGGCGGTACATCATCCCGGCAGGGATTCTGGGCATGGTTTCCCTGCCGCTTATCTATATATTCGGGTTGAGCAAATTCCAAAAGCACAGAATCCAGGTGTTTTTCCATCCGAATCTTGATCCGTTGGGGAGCGGCTATAACGTGATTCAATCGAAAATTGCGGTCGGATCGGGGCAGATTTACGGCAAAGGCTTTTTAAAGGGTACGCAAAACCAGCTTTCCATCCTGCCCACCAAGCATACTGACTTTATTTTTAGCACGATTGCCGAGGAGTGGGGCATGATCGGCGCGTTTTTTGTGGTGTGCGTGCTGTTCTTTATCATATTCCGCTGCATCCGTGCGGCGAAAAATGCACAGTCGCGCTATGGGTATTATGCGGCGCTTGGCGTTGCGGCAATGCTGATTTTCCATACCTTTGAGAATGTGGGAATGTGTATCGGTCTGATGCCGGTTACCGGGATTCCGCTCCCCTTTATCAGCTATGGCGGAACATCGCTTTTAACAAACCTGATCGCGGTTGGGATTGTTTTAAATATTTCAAGACAGAAAAAACGGTATACCCCACAAGGAGGCTTAATATGAACACAGTAATTATTGGTTTGGGACTGATCGGCGGGTCTGCCGCGCGAAGAATGCACGGATTCCGGAACACCCGGGTGATCGGTGTGGATTTGAACGCAGACACCCTACATCAGGCATGTGCAGAGGGTGCGATTGACGTGGGATACACCGACGCAGAGGCGGTGGTGCAGGATGCGGACTTCATTCTGCTATGTCTCTATCCGGAGAAAAATGTAGAATTTGTGAAAAAATATCGCAGTAAATTTAAAAAAGGCGCGGTAATCAGCGACGTTTCGGGCGTCAAAGGGTATGTGCTTTCGGAGATCGAGCAATGGATTCCGGAGGGGGTTTCATTTGTCGGCGGACATCCGATGGCGGGCAGAGAGGTCGGCGGCTATGCCGGCTCGACCGACACCCTGTTTGACGG
>CAKSJF010000107.1 GCA_934462945.1 uncultured Clostridia bacterium
GATTTTGAGATACAATATAACTATATGACATGGGAGGGAAACAGTGTGAGAATTATTTCCGGCTTGTTTCGGGGACACAGGCTATATTCATTTGAGGGAGATTCCATCCGACCGACAACCGACCGGGTGAAAGAATCGATGTTCAATCTGATCTCTGATTATATTTCCGGAAGTGATGTGCTGGATCTGTTTTCCGGGAGCGGTGCGCTTTCTTTAGAGGCGCTAAGCCGGGGTGCAAATTCTGCTGTGATGGTGGATATTGACCCCAAATCCATTGCAGTCATAAAAAAGAATATTGAGCTGGTACATATGGAGGAACGCACAAGGGTTGTGAATCAGTCTGCGGAGCGGTTTTTGAAGACAGAGGGAAAGAAATTTCAACTTGTATTCTTAGATCCGCCGTACAATAAGGGTCTGATTCCGCCGGTGATGGACAAGCTGCCTGGTTTATTGCATCCGGGGGGGATTGTTGTGTTAGAAAGTGATTCTACCGACGACCACGGCGAATTTCTGCATTTTTCGGTGTTAAAGCAGCGGAAGTACGGCAGAAGCTATGTAACAGTTTATCAGATGTACGAAAGCGAAAGGAAGGATCGAGAAATTTGAGAATTGCAGTTTATCCCGGAAGCTTTGACCCGATCACAAACGGACATTTAGACATCATCCGACGAGCCGCAAAGCTGTACGACCGGCTGATTGTCGGCGTTTTGGATAATATTAACAAGAATCCGGTTTTTCGGGCAGAGGAACGAAAGCTGATGATTCAGCAGGTGACTGAAGATCTTCCGAATGTAACCTGCGATATTTTCAGCGGTCTTTTGGTGGATTTTGCAAAGCAAAACCACGCAAGCGTTATCGTGAAGGGACTCAGAACAGTATCTGATTTCGAGTACGAATTTCAGATGGCACTTTTAAATAAGGCACTCAATCCGGAGTTTGAAACAATGTTTTTAATGACAGATACGAAATTTTCGTATATCAGCTCCAGTATGGTCAAGGAGGTTGCAAAGTATCACGGAGAATTAAACGGTCTGATACCGCATGCAATCATTCCGAAAATAGAAGAAAAATATCAGTAAAGGAGAATGTAACGATGGATATTATGGAAATTATCGACATGATGGAGGAAACGATTGAGAAAGCGCCGGTTGTTCCGTTAAGCGGAAAAATTCTGGTGGATAAGGACGACATCATGGACTATATCCAGGAAATGCGTTTGGTTTATCCGGACGAGGTAAAGGAAGCAAAATGGTTAAAGGGCGAGCGTCAGAGAATTTTATCCGAGGCAGAAGCGAAGGCAGAAGCTACGGTAAAGAATGCAGAGGAGGAGGCTGTCCGGATGGTGGATGAAAATGAAATCACCCGTCAGGCATACGAGCAGGCAAATTCCGTTGTTGCAGAGGCGCAGAACCGTCAGGCTGAAATTCAGACTTCCCTGGATCAGTATGTAAACGACCGTCTCTCCGAACTGGAGCATGGCTTGGACGCTTTAATCCGCGAGGTTCAGCAGGAAAAAGCAAACTATAACAATCAATAATCAATAGGGCTGTGCATAGCCATATGCCGTAAGGCAAGGGTGACTTGCAGAGCCTTTTCTTTTTGACAGGAGGAGAACTATGCTTACAGATATTGAAATTGCCCAGGCAGCCGAAATGCTTCCGATTGTACAGGTGGCAGAAAAAATCGGGATTCCGGCAGACGATTTGGAGCTTTACGGAAAATACAAAGCAAAGATGTCGGATGAGCTGATTCAAAGAACGAAAAACAACCCAAACGGAAAGCTGATTTTAATGACGGCAATTAACCCCACCCCGGCAGGCGAGGGAAAAACGACAACAACTGTCGGTTTGGGAGACGCGCTGAGCTTGTTAGGAAAAAAATGCGTGCTGGCGCTCCGTGAGCCGTCTTTAGGTCCGGTGATGGGAATTAAAGGCGGCGCGGCAGGCGGCGGCTATAGCCAGGTTGTTCCAATGGAAGATATTAACCTGCACTTTACCGGCGACATGCATGCGATTACTGCGGCAAATAATCTGCTTTCTGCTATGATTGATAATCATATTCACCAGGGAAATGCCCTGGATATTGATGTGTCGAACATTGTCTGGAAACGTGTTTTGGATATGAATGACCGCGCACTGCGGCAGGTGGTGGTCGCATTGGGCGGCAGGATCAACGGTCAGCCGCGCGAGGATGGCTTTATGATCACCGTTGCGTCGGAAATTATGGCAATTTTGTGTCTTGCTAAGGATTTGCAGGATTTAAAGGAGCGGTTCGGCAGAATCATTATCGGCTATAACCGGAGCGGTGAACCGGTCACCGCGCATAATCTGCATGCAGAGGGCGCGATGACGGTGCTGATGAAGGACGCGATCAAACCGAATCTGGTACAGACCTTAGCACATACGCCCTGTCTGATTCACGGCGGCCCGTTTGCCAATATTGCGCACGGCTGTAACAGCGTGATGGCAACAAAGCTTGCGTTAAAGCTTTCTGACTATGTGGTAACCGAGGCAGGCTTTGGCGCAGATCTCGGCGCGGAAAAGTTTATGGATATTAAGTGCCGGATGGCAGGGTTATCACCGGATGCAGTGGTGATTGTAGCAACGGTTCGCGCTTTAAAATATAACGGCGGAATCCCAAAAACAGAACTGAAAGAACCGAATGTGGACGCGCTCCGAAAAGGAATTGTGAATCTGAAAAAGCATATTGAAAATATGCAGAAATTCGGTGTTCCGGTTGTGGTTGCGCTCAATCGGTTTGACACCGATTCCGGGGAGGAATTGCAGCTTGTGATCGATACCTGCCGGGAATATGGCGTGGAATGTTCGCTTTCCGAAGTCTTTGCAAAGGGCGGAGAGGGCGGACTTGACCTTGCAAAAAAGGTACTTTCTGCGCTGGAAACTCCGTCCCGCTATGCTCCGCTTTATGATACCGCACTTTCCATCAAGGAAAAAATTGATGTGATTGTGCGTGAAATTTACGGCGGTAAGGGCGCTGTTTACACGGCAAAGGCTGAAAAGGAGATCAAAGCATTAGAAAAATTCGGATTGGATCATATGCCTGTCTGCATGGCGAAAACCCAGTATTCTCTCTCTGATAACCCGGCGCTTTTAGGAAGACCGGAGGATTTTGAAATTACGGTATCACGCGTTCGTGTTTCAAACGGTGCAGGATTTATTGTGGTAGAAACTGGAAATATTATGGTTATGCCGGGACTTCCGAAAGCGCCTGCGGCAGACCGGATGGATATTGATGAAAACGGTGTGATCACCGGGTTATTCTAAGGGGACAGGAGCATGAAATATCAATCAAACAGTCCGGAGGAAACCAAGAAAATTGCAGAGGATTTTGCAAAGCGTCTTTCGCCCGGATCGGTGGTAACCTTAGACGGAGATTTGGGCGCAGGAAAAACAGCATTTGTGCAGGGCATGGCAAAGGGACTGGACATTACCGATTATATCAGCAGTCCGACCTTTACGATTGTAAACTGCTATGAGGGCAGGCTGCCGCTTTATCATTTTGATGTCTACCGCATTTGTGACTGTGACGAAATGTACGAAATCGGATATGAAGAATACATTAATTCGGAGGGAATCTGCGTGATTGAGTGGTCAGATCTGATTCATGAGATACTGCCGCCGGAGAGGTATGCTGTCCGGATTCTGAAAGATCTGGAGAAGGGCGAGGACTATCGCGAAATCATTATTGAGGAGAAAAAAGTCTGAATAAAATCGCCCATAGCACTACTTTTTGCTCGGAGCGGTACCGGTGTACAGCGACGCTCGCTGCAAAGCAGCACTCTGAGCGATTTTCTTTCAGACTTTTGCCTTATGGCACGGAGAGGAATGGTTATAAGAATGAAAATATTAGCAGTGGAAACCTCTGCGAGCGTTGCGTCTGCGGCAATTTGCGAGGAGGATAAGCTGATTTGTGAAATGGTGTTAAACCATAAGAAAACGCATTCGGAAAAGCTGATGCAGATGATTGACGAGCTTTTTAAAAGCTGCGAGCTGTCGGTTTCGGATATAGACGTTTTTGCAGCAGCGAGCGGCCCGGGATCGTTTACCGGACTCCGGATCGGTGTTTGCGCTGTCAAGGGTCTTGCACATGCTGTCAATAAGCCGGTGATAGGAGTCAGCACCTTAGAGGCGCTCAGCTATAACCTGCCTTATGCAGACGGGCTGATCTGTCCGATTATGGATGCACGCAGAAGTCAGGTATATAACGGAATCTATCGCTTTCAAAACGGTTTTCCGGAGATCGTAACAGCGCCGAGAGCAATTGCGCTTTCGGATTGCATGGACGAGTTGAGGGAGGAAAGCCGGGTTTATTTTGTCGGAGACGGTGTTCCGGTATATCGGGAGGAAATCAAAAGGGTGATGGGAGAACGCGCCGTTTTTGCGCCGCTTTCCTGCAATGCCCAGCGTGCTGCTTGCGTTGCCGCGGCGGCAATGCGCTATGCAAAAGAGGGAAAAACAATGCACTATTCCGAGCTGCTGCCGGTTTATTTAAGAAAACCGCAGGCAGAACGGGAATTGGAAGAAAAACAGAAGGGAGTTTTATGATGTTAGCAATTGGAAGTGACCATGGCGGTTATGAGTTAAAGGAACGAATTAAAAAACATTTAGAGGAGCAGGGAATCGAATATCACGATTTCGGTACTTATTCCGAGGATAGCGTGGACTATCCGGATATTGCAAAAAAAGTTGGAGAGGCTGTTGCCGCCGGAGAATATGAACGTGGCATTTTAATCTGCGGTACAGGCATTGGAATTTCTATTGCAGCAAATAAGATCAAGGGAATCCGCGCTGCACTTTGCGGAGATGTCTACAGTGCAAAAATGTGCCGTCAGCATAATAACGCGAATATCCTCTGCCTGGGTGGCAGAGTGACCGGATGCGAGCTTGCATTTATGATTGTAGATACCTATCTCAATGAGGCTTTTGAGGGTGGCAGACATCAGAAC
>CAKSJF010000108.1 GCA_934462945.1 uncultured Clostridia bacterium
ATGCCGGATTTTGCACCGGATATTCAGCCGTAAGGCTGTTTTTTTATTGCAGAAAAACATAATAGGAATTATGTTGTTTTTTTATGTCCTGCAAATTGCTAACATCGCAGTAAATCAAGCTTTTGCAGTTGCTTTAAATGCTCTTTTCCACTTTCGAGCGTGTAGATACGGGTGGTTTCAATACTGGAATGCCCAAGCAAGTCGGCAAGCCTTACAATATCTTTTTGCAGGCTGTAAAAGGTACGGGCAAACAAGTGTCTGAAATTGTGGGGAAACACTTTGTCTTTTGATACGCCGGCGCTTTCGCATAAATCTTTCAGCATCTTCCATATTGCACAGCGGTCGAGCGGTCTGCCATTTCTCGTGATAAATACCGGGCCGCTTTTTATATTGCGGGATTTCATATACTGCTTTAACATTTTACATAGCTTTTTCGGTAAAAATATCTGCCGGATCTTTCCCTTACAACGGATCATTGCCTGCCCCTGACGGACGGCTTCACAGGTAACATATTTGATTTCCGAAACTCTTAAACCCGTGCTTGCTATCGTCTGAATCAAATAATACAAACGCGCATTTTGCTTGTTTTTTGCCGCAAGCAAAAGCCGTTCGTATTCTGATTTTGTCAATTCCTTGGACTGATCTGCAAAAATGCGCCGCTGAATTTTTAATGTTTTCACTTTTAAATCATACCACCCCATAAATGCAAAAAAGGCATTGATAGAAGATAACATGGAATTGACACTTTTTAATGCATATCGATCGCACAACGTTTTTTTGTATTCAATCACATCTAATTTATCAACGCCCCTGCCTTGTAACCACTGACGAAAGAACCGAAGATCGCGCATATATTTTTCGATTGTATGATCACTTCGTTCCTCCTCATAAAGATACATCTTAAAATTCTTCATCATTTTATCTGTAATGATTCTTCCTCTCATTTTAATCACAACCTTTCGATTATATATTTTATCATACAATCTAAAATATACTAAAAAGACATTATAAAATTTTTACAATATAGATATCTTAACAGGGGAAAATCAAAATTTATATGTCACTTTTTACAACCTATACAAATATCCGTTTTTCACAATAAAAAAACCGGACTTCAATACATAATGATTGAAATCCCGGCTTTTTTACTTTACTATGAATGTGTTTTTAATACATAATCGCGGAAAAATATTTTCGATGTTGATGCGAATTGTCTTAGAAGAACACCGTTGCTGCCGTTTCCAGCGGCATAATATTCTCCAAATTATTTACAAACATGATTTTCATATGATCCGCCTGCTCCGGCATACTAAATGCAAAGCCTTCTCCATTTTCGCTGCCTGATAATACTTTCTTCTCCAAGCCGGCAAAGGTATGATTTTGATAGAAACAAACAAGCATCATAGCCTGCGCACCGGAATGATTGGAGTAAATATTTCCGGTGATTCTTTTATTTGATGTGCTCAAATGCTCCAGCATGAAATTTCTAAACACCTGAATCTGATCTGTGCTGATTTGATCTAATTTCACATCTGCACCATTTGCAATCGCCTTTATATTCTTGATATGAATGCTATAGTTTCCAATGCAGACATTCTTTTTTACTCTTAGCACTGCAGTAAAAACAACATCGTCCACTTGCATGTCACCGTTGCATACAAATAATGCTTTTTTTGCTGCTGGCTCAAAATCCGATATCATAGCATTATTTCTAATGTTTTCTGAAAATTCACCGCTCTCAAGACTGAAAATCTCCTCCGGATAATCAATCACAAATTGAAGACCGCTCATTTTTTTGATGTTGCTCTTTACAGAAAGCAAAACCGTATCCTCTGCGCCCACAAAGCTTTTATCGGCTTCCAACGCAAATTCGCCTACGATCTCGATTTCCGGTTTTGCCGCATCATCAAAGCTTCCGGCCGACTCCGAACCGTAAGTTAGATTGGATATTGTATAAAAAAGTCTTTTTTTCTCGGCATTGTCCCTCACCTTAAATTTTAATGCCGCAACATCAGCGCTGCCATCAAATGGCTGTTTTGGAACAACCACAAGTCCAATCTTTGATTCCTTTTGCACGGCTTGCTTGATATCCACATTTGAAATCAGGAATCTGCTTTCTACATATTCCAGCACAGCTTCATCATATTCAAAAGCAAGCTGAATACGATCGATCTGCTTTGCTTCACGGATAGAGATTGTAAACGTAATTTCATCCCCTGCCAAAACTGCATTTTTATCGGCAGAAATGAACACCTCACCCGAGCCTTGGGCAGATACGGCCGAAAAGGACAGCAGCTGTATAGTCAGCAAAAAAAGAAGTATCATCCATTTTTTCATATCACACCGCCCCTGTATCTGCCCATTGCAGCTGAAGCAGCTTGCATAAAAGCACGGCTGCCTGTGCTCTGGTTGTTTCTGTCTTTGGCTTTACAGTTCCATCCTCGAATCCGCTGATAAAGCCTGCATGAACCATTTCTTCTACAGACTCATATGCCCACTGCGATATTTCATTATGATCTGAAAACTCTACAGACATTTCTTTCCTTGGCAGCGTCAGCTCCAAATATTTTGCTGCCCGAAGTATCACAGCAGCTGCCTCTTCCCGTGTTACAAGATCATCCGGTCGGAAATGCTGATCTGCGCCAAGCATCAGCTGTTCCAATGTACATTTTAAGACACCGTCTGCATACCATGCATCATTTTTCACATCAGCATATTGATTCTCTGCTTTTTCTGTGAGATTTAACGTATTTGCAATCATGCATGCAAATTCCGAACGTTTGATTTTTTGCTCTGGGGCAAATTGATTTTCTCCGACACCGCTGATAATTCCCTCTTGCAGCATAAACATAATTGCGTCATATGCCCAATGACCATTGATATCATCAAAAGCCTGTCTCATGGGAATGTCTTTATTTTCTTCACCGTTTTGATCCTCATCCATACCTTGTTCTATCTGCTGTTCTTCATCCTGAGCCGATTGATCCGTTGACGATTTCATTCCGCCGCTTATACTGCCTCCCGACGGACGTCCCTTTATTTTTACAGCAATATCAAAATCCGACTCACTGACTTTCTCTTTGTTCACCATCAGCTTGATATTCGCTATCTGCAAATTTCCGTCACCGGCAATTGCCCGAAAATCAACCGCACAGATTTTCTCCGAAATTGACTGTTCCTCTGTAAATGCAGCAACAAGCGTTACCCTTCCGTCTTCATGTGCCTCTATTCCGCTGACAAGCGCCTCATCAAACACACCCGTAAGCTCTGAATCCTGATATTCAAAAATCTGTGGGTTATATAATATGTCAAATTGCATACCTGTGATATTCTCTGCATTCACTTTAACGGAAACCGTAAAAACACCGCCTGCAGTGACCGTGCTTTGATTCGTTTCTGCTGAAATTATGGGTTCAGCACATACGCACTGAACCCATATTACGAAGCAGAAAAGAACCGTTAATAATGATACTGTTCTTTTCAAGCTTTCCACTCCAATACATTTTTTTATTTCATAGACAGCAGCTTATAAATTACCACAGCAGCATGCGCACGTGTTGTAGAAACAAGCGGTCTGAACGTTCCGTCCTCATACCCGTTAATAATCTCTGCCGACGTGAGCTTGTCAACATATGCTTCTGCCCAGGATGCAATATCCTCTTTATCGCTGAACCTGTCTAAGCCTTTCAGTTCCGGCTGCGTCAAATTCATATAATTAAACGCTTTTGCAACCATTACTGCCATTTCCTGACGCGAAATATTATCGTTCGGTCTGAATTTTCCTTCAAAACCGCTGACAATACCGACTTTAGAAACCGCTGCAACAGTGCCGCAGAACCAGTCATCTGGGCGAACATCATCAAAGATATTTTCTGCACTCTCATCTAACTTCAAAAGCTTTGAAATCATCGTTGCAAATTCAGCTCTTGTGACCGTTCTATCCGGCTCAAATTCATCCTCTGAAATACCATTTACAATTCCCTGTTCGTAAAGCTTCTGTATGCTGTCTTTTGCCCAATGATTTTCAGTATCCTTAAATTGATTCGTGTTATTTTCATCCGGCTTATTATCACTTGGAGTGACCGGAACAACACTTGGAATCGGGAGCGAGGATCCTCTGCCGCCGCCTCCTCCGCCACCGCCACCGCCGCCGGTTGAGTTGGCTTTCCATTTCACATACAGGGTCATATCATTTTCAACAACATCTTTAGAAAAATCCCATGCGTTGCTAAAGGATTCATCCGTATACCAACCTGCTAATGTATAGCCTTTCTTACTTACACTTGGGGCTGTGATATGTTCTCCTGCGTTGATGTACTGATTTTGAATTTCTGTTCCACCGTTTGTATTGAAGGTGATTGTTTTAATCTTATTCAATGCCTCTCTGCGCAGTGTCAAGGTTTCATAATTTGTCACCTTTTCCTTTTGTGCATCTGAAAGTGCATGATAGGCTGCCTCTGCCGCTTCAATTGCCGCCTTGCTGTCGATTGTCACAGGTTCTTCAAGCTTGTTAATCATTTCGATTACCTGATCAACCGCCTGCTTCTGCTCTGCATAAATATTCTTTGCATTGTCAAGAGCTTCCTTATTCGTTACTCTTTCCTTCAGCTCGTCAGACAGCTTATCATATTCCTCCTGTGCCTTTGTGATTGCATCCAGACTATTAATGTCCGGGGTACCAATCGCATCAATCAAGGCAATGACATTGTCAACTGCTGCTTTATCTGCTGTCAGCTTGTCATATACTGTCCTTGCGTTGGTCAGAATTTCATAGTTATTTACCAATAATTTCTGATCATCCGTCAGCTCGTTGTAAGCTGTCTCTGCCGCCTCAATCGCTGCTCCGCTTTCCAGCGTTACCTCTCCGATGGCATTGATTTTTTCAATCACTGCATCTGCCGCTGCACGGTCTGCAACCAGCTTTTCATA
>CAKSJF010000109.1 GCA_934462945.1 uncultured Clostridia bacterium
AAGTCTGTGCAGCCGTCAATTCTTGCCGCCTCGATATAGGAGATCGGAATGCCGTTAAAAAAGTTTTTAAACAGCAGCACGTTAAATGCCGAGCAACCGGACATCAGCCAAATCGGAGCATAACTGCCGATCATGTTGGCATGCACCAGCGGAAGATCCACAAAGGTCATGTAAAGCGGTATCATACTGATTCCCGGCAGAAGCATTGACCAGAAAATCAGATTGTCGACAATTTTACTGCCGGTTGGCTTCAGCCTGGAAAGTACATATCCGCATAAACCGTTTACTGTAATATCCACAACCACACACCCAAGAATAATCAAAACAGAATTTTTGAAGTATCGCAGAACGTTGATTTTGGAGCAGACTGCAAACACGTTTCCAAAATCAATTTTTTCCGGCAGAAGTGTCGGCGGAATTTTGTACATTTCTTTCATATCCTTAAATCCGGATAAAAAGACCCAAATGATCGGCAGAATGCAGATTAAGCTCAATAAAATTAAGATGGCAAACATACACCAATACAACAGTCTGAATCTTTTTTTCTTTAGATCCGCAAAGTTTAAAAGTCCGTCTGTTTTATCCGAAAAAACAGAATGCTTAGATCTTTTTTCTTTCATCATAATCTCCTCCCAATCAATCAATGCTTTTTTCAAGTCTATTATAAACAAAGGTCAGACTGATCAGCAAAAGGAACGTGATTACGCCCATAGAAAGTGACTTGCTATACTGACCGTACTTAAATGCATAGAAGTAGTTTGTCAACCCAAGCGACATAGACGCACCGTTCGGTCCGCCTCCGGTCATCGTCAGTGGCTGCTCTGTGATCGAGAAAACTCCGATCATCTGCTGCACCAATAAAAGCAGAAGCGTACCCTTCATATGCGGATAAAGCACATATCGGATTCTGCCGAAAAAGCCTGCCCCATCCAGTCTTGCCGCGTCGTAAAGCTCCTGATTGATTCCCTGCATGGTTGCAAGATACAGAATCATGGTAGAGCCGCAGCCTTTCCAGGTCATGGAGACGACAATCAAAGGAATGACCAAATTCTTGTTGCCAAGCCAGGCAGTAGGCTCTCCGCCGAAAAACATCCGGATCATGTTTAAAAGTCCACCTGCACCATCCAAATAGATCATTTTCCAAATCATTGCCACAGCAATACTCGGAATGATTGCCGGGAGATAGAGCGAGATTTTTACAAAGCTTTTTGCGTGGAGCATTTCATTGAGCATCACAGCGCAGATAAATGCCACCGGATACCCGGTAACGATTGACCAAAATACATACAACACCGTGTTCCAAAGCGTTTTTAAAAAGTTCGTGTCCGACAGAACGTCAATATAATTCCGAAGTCCTGCAAAGCTTGTCGGCACAAATCCTTTCAGATTGAAAAAAGAATAGGAAATTCCGATCACAATCGGCCGCCAAATAATCACCGTAAATAAAATGATCGACGGTATAATTAAAACCCAACCGGAAATGTTGCGCCGGATTTTTTGCATTCTCTTTGTCTGCGATAAAGGTTTTTCGCTTTTAATACTACTTTTCATGAATTGATTCCTTCTTTCCTTTCAGAATGATTGTGCTGCTATATAGAATCTAACAATTATCTCCTTTATTTTATCACATTTGATAAAAGCTGTCCAGAGCCTAAATTGTTCACAACCTTAATTTCTACATTCTTGCGATCCAACACCGTTCCAAAATCAATGCTCCTTTGTTCCCCTGCACCGGCAGTAAATTGAACACTGCAACGTTTTTGGAGTTTTCCGTTCTCATCCGCTTCGGTCATCACCGCTACACCGCAAGCAAGATTATCTGTACAGTTTTTCACAGTGACCGTGCCGGCAGCTGCACCTTTTTCAACCGAAAAAGTGTTTTGATCTCCCAACGTGATCCTTGTTCCGCTTTGGCTGCCTTTTACCCGGATTTCATAGGTTGCACCGGGAACACCCTGAAAGCTTGTTCCAAGAACGGACGCGATCCAATTGCATCCAGTTGCAGTTACCAAATGAATGTTTGCGCCTACATAATCTGCCGGATTGTCTGCGCTCCAATGAATCATTCCGTCCGGATCGGCAGAGAAATTTGCAAGCGTCACGTCCGAAGCTGTTCCATTTCCGATTTCAATCAGCATCGGGGTAAGACCCGGAACGGTAAACCGGTGCGAAACGGCTTGACCGGAAAGCAAGTCTTTTCCTGCCCCGTCATTTTCCTGATCACTGTAAAACATAAGATTTTTTGCCGTTTCGTTATAATTCATCAAACTAAGATAACGCTTTCCGTCCTTTTCGATCGTAAACCATTCTAAGCCAAGCGGAGCTGTTCCTGTCTCAGCCTCTGCAAGATGCAGGTTTTGTTCGAAATACTGCTGTACGATTTTTTGATAATCCTCTGCACTCTCCGCTGTTTTCACAATTGCTCCGTTTAAAGACTGATTTCGCCGATTGTGGTATTCATCATAAAGAAAACACTTGTTTGCCAACACAACCTTGCCGCCCTTTTCGATATAATCCTGAAGGACCGACAGCGCCTGATCCGGGATATGTTCCGCAGACGGAACAATCAGCAAATCGTATTGATACACCTGCTCCGGCTGATCCTCCGAAACAAAGCCTGCACGCTCTCCTGCAGATAAAGTTCCCTGGTATGCCGCAAATAACTGTCTCAGATATTCCGCACCCGGATTCTGACCCTGCTGAATTTCCGTTCCGTCTAAATTCACATGAATTTGAGAGGATTTCGAGTAGAAAATGGCAGCTTTGGGTTTTGTTTTTAAAATTTCCTCTAACACACCCCGGTTTTTACGCAGATCCAATCCGGCATATGCGATTGCCTCCATGCAGTCCGGTCGGGTGGTCATCAGATAATTATTCGTACCGTCGGTGTCATAAAGATTATGATAGTCGTGTGTACTATAGTTCCAAACCGATGAGATTGCTCTCCCATGCACCGCCCCTTGCCAAAGATCTGCATAGACAAGCTTTCTCATTCGCTTTGAATACTCTGTGTCGCCCTCAGCAATGATATGATCCTCCGAATTATTCACCGGCTTTCCGGTTAAGGTGTGCAGAAAATCATACCACATCATTTTCATCATCATACTATCCCGGTCTGCCGGCTCGGAATAGCTGTCAAAGGTATAAGCGTCGCATCCGGCAAGATCTGAAAACGTGTCAAATTTGGCAATGTCTGCGCCTTTTCCGATCTTCCAATACGGATTTTGTTCCAAATCCAGATAATTCATCGGCTTTGCATTGATCATGACATCCGGCAAATATTCCCTGATGATTCCTGCCATCCATGCGTGCCAATCTGTGAATACTTTCTCATTATACAAAAAGGTGTCATAATCTCCCGGTGAATCTGTTCCGCACCATTTGCGAACATAATACATCGTGTAAAAACTTGAGAAATTTGTCTGCCATTTTTGATTTAAAACACTGATATCTCCATACCGATTTTCCAGAAATTCTTGAAAATCGGGGAGATAGTAATTTGCAAAATTTCCAATATCAAATGCCGATTCATTCGTTAAAATGATATTGCCGAGCGCCGATTCATACGGACTTTCCGAAATCATCTTTCCAAGCGTTCTTAAAAAATCCTCCATGACCTCTTTTGCTTTTGGATGCTCGATATTAAATTTTATGTATTCTCCTGTTTTCCAGCTTCCATCGCTATTTTTTGCATACAGCGCCGTATCATTTTCATATCCTGCGATCACCGGGAAATAGTGCGGTGAAATCAATAGCGACAGGGAAACGTTATTCTCCTTTGCCGCTTTCAACGCATTTAAAACCGACTGCATCCAGTATGGATTCATATTGGAGGTTGCCTCCTCCTCAAAGCCCGGATTGGAAAGCAGATTCTTTGAATCTCCTGTCTTTTGCAAATTCGCATCATCCAGATAAAATAGGTCTGCCCTGCCGGAAACCATAATTTCAACGTCAATCCGATTGACGGTCGGTCGGAATGTGTAGCTTTTCTTGCGCCAATTACTGCCCCAATAACCTGCGTCAATATCGCATCCGGCAATCCAGGCTTGATTTTCATTTCCATAGATATTGATCTTCGATAGTCCGGAAATACTGCCTTTTGCATAAAAAGACAACTCATATTCCTTTCCTGCCTCTACCGAAACAGTCTGTCTTAGAGAAAACGTTCCGTTTGCAGTTGGTTTTTCGATCCGAATTGCATAATCTCCGTCAATTTCTTCTCTTTGATAGCTGATATTGCTGCCATTTGCCTTTGACACCCAATTCTTTGCAACATTGACGGTGTAGCCTGTGGAGGGGCCGATCTCAATGGTCGAATTTTCTGCCCCCAGCGCCGCTATGTCAGCCTGGGTAAACCGGCTGCTTTCATTTTTTGCATAGCCGACAGAAAAAAGCGCCTCTCCGTTTTGATCACGCAGGATTCCATCCTCCGATACTCTTACGTTGCTTAAATCATACGTTCCGATATCCTCAGGCTGCTTTTCTCCGGCTAAATATGCTGTGAGATTTTCGCGTGTTTTTTGGCACATGCTTGTCAGTGCCGTTTCATTATATTTTAAAATATCCTCTAATTCGCATTTTTGTGCGGTACATTTTTTTCCGCAGCGACTCCCGGATGCCTCGCACTGATTTTTTTTCTTTTCATCCTGGAGCATATAATCATTGGAGATGTACCATTGGAGAATATGATAGCTTTCTTTTTCATATGCAGGGTCTATTCCTCTGCTCTCACAC
>CAKSJF010000110.1 GCA_934462945.1 uncultured Clostridia bacterium
CGTAATCATTCCTTTTCTCCTAAGTTTTGACCGGATCAGATATTATCTAAATAATTGGACTGGAAGTCGCTATTTGCTTTTTCTAAGATTGCCTTGCAGTCTGCATTTTCGTTTGTTAAAACCTCCTGAATGCAGGAATCCAGGATTCCGTAAAGCTCCTGTGCACAAACCGGTTCCTCTGCCTGAATTTCTGCCGGGCAGTTTGCAATAAACTCATTATAGAGCTTTACATGATTCAAATTGCAGTTTGCTTTTTCCTTAATCATGTCCTCGCTGACCTGGCGCGTGTCTGCCTGATCGCTCCAGATACTAAACTCATTCACACCGACAAGCGTACCGTTTTCCAGCTTGCTTGCAATGGAATCCTCAATGCTCTTTTTGTAGGCGTCGGTTGCCTTAAAGTTGGTGGAAAGCTCCTGCCAGCGCAGGCATGCGTCCTTTTGTGCTTCGGTTGCATTCTTATCAATTTGTACAATATGTCCGCCAAGTAGCGTTACATGACGTGCAGGACCTGCCGGAAATGCGATATAGCCGATATTGTCCGGATTCATATCCTAGGCTGCAAAGTTTCCGACATTACCGCCCAGAGAAAGAATCATACCCACTTTATCTCCTGCAAACAGCTTGGACTGCTCCGGATCGTCAATCAGAGTATTTGCAGGAAGAACGTCATACTTCCATTTCAAATCCTTGACATAAGAGAGCGCTGCCTCTGCCTCAGGGGTATTAAAGGTTGCCTTCCACTTTCCGTCTGCGTCCTGCTCCATAAATTTCACACCGTAAGACCACATAATCGGTGTGATCAGCCAGCCGCCATAGTTACTAATGGAACAAAGTGCAAGTCCTGCCTCTCCGGTTGCATCTTTAATCTTCTTTGCAAACTCTGCAACCTCATCCCAGGTTTTTGGCTGCATCGGAGTGCCGTCTGCCTCCATCAAGCCTGCTTTTTCAAACATGGAAATATTGCATGCCATACCTAAAAGGTATGCATCGGTCGGAAGTCCGTAGATTTTCCCGTCCTCTGTGACAACATCCATGACTTTTTCATTCAGCATGCCGTCATAACCGCGTTTTTTCAATACGTCTGTAATATCGGCTGAATATCCGCCCTTGATACACTGCTCCACCTCGGTAAAGTTGGTGCTGTAAATCGTTGGGAGCTGTCCGCCGGCTGCTTTTGCATAGAAAGACTGAAGATCGAAAATCCAGCTATCCGGATTGATTTTTACATCCGGGTTTTCTTCTTCAAAGGTTGCAATCTTCTGGTCAAAGCTGTCCTTGCTTGTCCCCTCTTTCACAGGATAACCGCCGACTGTAATCAGGGTTCTTCCCTCTGCGTCAGTATCCTGTGCTTTCTTGGTGCATCCTGCCGACATACCTGCTGCAATCGCAAGCGCAAGCGCCATTGAAATTCCTCTTCTCATTTTGTTGTTCATCACAACGTTCACTCTCCTTTTATATATTTTCCCTGCCCAGCAGGGGAGTTAACATTTTTTTATATTTGACAGTTTGTTTTTTGTATGCTATAATAATCACCGAGGTGATTTTGTTATGTACAATCCGACTTTGACATTTTTCCTGTCTCATCAGCCGCGTTCGGAAAGCATTCCGGTCAACGACCATACTCACAACTGCTATGAGCTGGTGTATTTTCACAAGGGTAAGGGTACGCTTTTTATCCGGGATAACAGCTACCAGATTCAGCCGGGACTTATTTATATTGTCTATCCGAACACACCGCATAGCGAAATTCATACCGCCGACGGAAATGTTACCTTCTTAGGCTTTGAATGCGCTAACTTTCCAAAATCCACACTGAAAGAGGTTCCTTACAATATTCTGAAACACCAGGCGATCGGAAATCTGATGGACTCCATCGTCCGGGAAGCAACCGAACAAAAGGAACATTTCTCGGAACTGATTTCTCATATGCTTGCAGAAATCATTCTGCTTTTGGAACGGTACACCTCAACCACAGATCAGTCCACAAAATCCTTGGACTATATTTCCGCATATATTATGGAATATTATAATCAGACGATTGACTTTAACCAGTTAGCCAAGCTTTCCGGCTATAGTCTGGATTATTTCCGGCATCTTTTCACGCAGGAAATCGGCATGTCTCCAAAGCAGTTTCAGATTAATATGCGTCTGGAAAAGGCTGTAGAGTTTCTTGCCAACAGCCAGAAAAGCTGCACAGAAATCGCGTCTTTTTGCGGATTTTCCACCAGCGCACAGTTTTCCAAAATGTTCTTTGAAAAATACGGGGTTTCCCCAAACCAGTTCCGGCGGCGCAATCAGTAGCTATTGTGTAAGCTTTTTGATCAAGTCCTCTAAAAGCGCGTCCCGTTTGATATAGTTGACATACCGGATAATTTTAGAATTTCCGTCCTGTGCATAGCGCATATCATACTCCGGGATGCGGCAAGGCATTAAAACGGATTCCATAAATCGGTTTTTATCATTTGCAAGCCACGCTACTGCGGTAACATCCCAGATAATTCTTGTCCATGGCTTTCCGGCATCCTTTTGCTGATCCCTCATCACATTCGCCACCAGGAAATCACACAGAGCGTTTTTTCCTTTCAGCCAATAATTAAACTCTGCTTCAGAAACACTAAATGCGCTTACCACACCGCCGCAGGGCAGCTGCACCAACGGAACAATACTGTTAAAAATCACTCTCGCCGCTGCAATATCCTGCATCATGTTAAATTCACGGCAGCCGTTTACATTATGTATATCATGACCTCCCAGCCAGATAACCACGATTTTATCCGCAATATCAGGCGCTGCTGCAATTGCCGATGCAACATTTGTAATTGCAGCGATACAAACGACATAAAGCGGATTTTCCGGGGTATATCCCCTTGCACGCTCAATCAAATCATGCATTGCATCCGATTCCACCGGGCAGCTTTCGTCCTTCATATAGTGCATAGAGCCATGAAAGGTTACCCGCTTTAAATCCTCCCGTTTGGATAGTTCCAAAATCCGCATGATCTCCTCATAACTTCTGCACATACCGTCTCCCGGAGAGGAGGATTTTTCATTATAAAACGGTGCGGCATAGATTGCCTTTAAATTGATTTTATCCTCCGAATGCATCATATACGCAAGTGCAAACTGATCATCAATCTCATTATATGTATCAGTATCCAGCACCGCGTCAATTCTATGTTCCGGAATAGCTAAATTTTCAATCAGCTTTAAATCTTTCATGTTCTACCTCTTTCGTTTGTGATATTAACTAAAATAACTATACTTGTATTATATATTTTTTAGCAAACATTTTATATAACTTTTCGGTTGTATTTTTATATAAATTGGTTGATTTTACTTCCAGATATATACAAAAAGAGTCATAACAGCAATACAAAAAATTGCTGTTATGACCCTTTCTTTCATGTTTTATAAATTCTGTAAAGTGTATTTGTTTTTTATATATTCCGTATATTTAAGCGTTATCTTTTAAGAAAATGCTCCACCTCGTTAAGAACAGGAATAGAAGGCGCTGCTCCTTTTTTGCTTGCCGCAATACCGGCAGCCGCACTGGCATAATTCATTGCCGCCTCTGCTCCGCATTCAAACAGCTTTGCAATATAATAGCCGGTAAAGGTATCTCCGGCAGCGGTAGTGTCAACCGCTTTTACCGGATAAGCCTTCTGCTCAAATTTTTCATCTTTGTATTGATAGATTGATCCGTTCTTTCCCAATGTTAAAACAACATGTAAATCCGGATATTCTCTTTTCACTGTATCTAAAAAGTCCTCTCCAAGAAAATCCTCTGCCTCTGTCTGGTTCAGAATTAAATAGTCAATTTGATGCAAATCAATCTCCTGCATCACAGCGTTAAATGGAGATGGGTTCAGAAAGATCTGAAATCCAAGCTCCTTTCCCCTTTTAACTAAATACGAAATCTCACTAATTTCATTTTGCAAAAGCAAAACGTCCCCAGGCTCAAAGTGTGAAAAAACAGAGTCAATCTGTTCCCGGCTGACAGCAAAATTTGCCCCGTGGTATAAGAAAATGCAGTTTTCTCCGGATTCCTCTACCTGAATAATTGCCTGACCGGTACATTCATCTACTTCCTTTAAGTACGAAACATTGACTCCATTCTCCTGTAAAAGCTTTCTTAACAGATCATCATCTTTTCCGACACAGCCTGCATGATATACCTCCGCCCCAGCTCTGGCAAGCGCTATGGATTGATTCAGCCCTTTTCCGCCCGGATATTTGTGCAGCTCTTTTGTTTCAATTGTTTCCCCCGGTCGTACAATATGCTCCACTAAATACACAAAATCAAGATTACATGAACCAAAATTTAAAATTTTCATAAAACCCTCCTGTAAAAACAATCTCCATAAACTTTTAAATCATATGCTAAATCTATTTTAGAGTACCATATTTTTTTATCACTGTCAATACCCATTTTTTCTATTGATGGTTTTATTGTATGAATTGTATAATAACAATCTCCCTCAGAGCAATGCTCCGGGGGAATTTTTATTTTTAGGAGAAGATAATTAAGTAGAGGAAAAAACGAGAATAATATTTCAAACCGAAGTGATGGGCGATGGCAGAGTTCTGCCTTTTTTTCACCCCAACTATTGACAAAGAGCCTATTTTTTTTAAAATTTTTTAAGCTCTATTTGTTAGACACCCCAACATTTATTATAGAGCCATATTCTTTGCCGATAGATTACCGCAGTAGCATAAAACAGCCGTCAAAT
>CAKSJF010000111.1 GCA_934462945.1 uncultured Clostridia bacterium
GTCATCTTTAAAGCCCTGTTCCGCACAAACGATTTTCGCAGGAGCGTATGCTGCCATTGCGTCTATATCTTCAGCGGTTATATCGTTATAGAGAGCAATCATCAAAAGGAAGTCGCCAACAATATACACGATTTTACCGTCAATTTCTATGTACTGAACAGCCGTGTCAAGCGGAACACCCATTTTGAGCATAATTTCATAGATAACATCCATATCGGATCTGTCATCTTTTATGCTTTCAATCATTGAGTTCATACGCTCGGTAAACATTTCAAGCTGATTATCGCCCGTAATCGGTGTGCTGTCCCAAAGCTTGAGATTTGATGTATCCAGTCTAAAGACCTTAAAACCGATATCAAGCGGTTTCTTTCCCTCATCGCCCATTGCAATTTGAGTGTCCTGCCCTTCAAGTATCTTTTGACCTGCTCTGCGTATGCGTTCTTCACCAATTTCGCATATCGTTTTGTATCCGGCTTTGTACGCCTCGGATTTTTCATCACACAGTTCCGGCAACTGAACACAAATAAACTTTCTGTTGCCTCCGTCTTCTGCATTAAGCTGCATTACAGCGTGTGCGGTTGTTGCACTGCCGGAGAAGAAGTCGAGAACGATGTCATTATCATTACTACCAATTTGAATGGCTCTTCTCAACAATTCTAACGGTTTTGGGAAATCAAAGTATGCCGCCAACCCGAGTTCACCCAACTCCACGGTTCCCTTTTCGGTAATTACCGAAACATCATCCCAAATTGTTTTAGGTTTATATGTTGTCTTTCTATACTTCTCATATATGTTATAATTTCCATCATTTTTTATCTTTGCAATCACATTGCTTAACATCGTATCAGTCGCATTATTTTCGAGGAGTTTCTTTTGTCCCCATCTCCAGCAGCTTTCTTGTCCCTGCGAATTGAGCGGAATAACTTCAACGCAATACGCATCACTTTTTTCAAGCGAAATCGGGCAAAATCCATTTTCATCTACAACATTCGAATTAACATATATCGGATAAAATAGATTTGGTCTGTTGTGACGACCGAATTTTGGATTCCTATTTCTCACTTCACGAATATTGAATTTACCAACTTTATCAACTAAATTCAAATCATTATTGTCATCACTTTTTTCTAACTCATTAAATTCTGTCTCTGAGTGCTTTGTATAAACCAACAAATATTCGTGTGTTTTTGAAATCTGTTTGTAGGTTTGTCCTCTTTTGTTAGATTGCACAATAATTTGCGTATAAAAGTTCTCTTCGCCAAATACTTCATCACAGATTTTTCTTAAATTAATAAGTTCATTGTCATCAATACTAATAAAGATCACACCGTCATCAGTAAGCAGATTCGCCGCAAGCCGTAATCTCGGATACATCATATTAAGCCAATTTGTGTGGTATCTGCCCATTGTTTCGGGATTGGATTTTGTGGTCTGCTGCGTTACCTCTTTATACCGTGCCATTGGATCGGCAAAATCGTCCTCGTATACAAAGTCATTACCTGTGTTGTACGGAGGATCAATATATATCATCTTGATTTTGTTAAAATACGCTGTCTGCAAAAGTTTCAGCACTTCGAGGTTATCGCCCTCTATGTAAACATTCTGCGTATCGTCAAAATTAACGCTTTTTTCCTTGCAAGGGCGCAGTGTTCCCGTTGAGCGTTTCTGTGCTAAACGCAAACACTCTGATTTACCTTTCCATTCAAACTTATATTTTTCAAAATCGTTGTCGATATATTCGCCGCAAAGAGATAAAAGCTTGTCTATATCAAAAATTCCCTCCGAAAAGCACTCTGGAAATACCGACTTTAACTTCTCCATATTCGCATTTTCCAAATCCATTGATAATCCGTCCAACTTCTCACACATTTCCATTTTCCTCCTTGTGCATTTCCGATTATATCTCCATCAACATGATTTAACATCCCATTTGAGTTACCGTCATTATATCATAAATGTTATAAATAGTCAAATAGAATCGAATCATCTTAATTTGACAATTGAATAGCATGCGTGAATAAAAATTTTAAAAGGCTATTGACATTTACGTCTTGTAGTAGTATAATATTCCTAACGAACATTAGTTAGTATACAGAAAAGACACTGCGCATTTGGTCTCCCTTTCGGGTGAGTATGCCGTCTGTGTCTTTTCTGCGTAAAAAATACTGCCGCAGGACGGCGGAACGGAGGCTTATTACGAAGCAGGAAGATACAAAAAAGAGAATTGTAGAAAAGGCACTGGAGCTGTTTGCGGAAAACGGCTACGACGCCGTAAGTGTAGGAGAGATTGCAAGAGCTGTGGGGATTAAAGCGCCGTCGCTATACAGTCATTATCCCAGCAAGCAGGCGATTTTTGATGCGATTGTGGAGGATACCGCCCTGCAATATGAGCAATACACCGGCGAAATTGATATTCATGTGCAGGATGCGAAACAGGATAAAAGCGTGTTTTCTGAAATTACCGAAGCTGCTTTGATTCAAAAGGTGCGTCAGATCTTTTCCTATTCTCTGCACGACGAAACGATCAGCCGTTTCCGGCGCATGATGACAATAGAGCAGTTCCGCTCAGAAAAACTCTCGGCATTTTACACCGAACGCTATGTCGACCGCATGATCCGGTATCATGCCGCCATTTTTCAAGGTCTGATTGCGGCAGGAGAGCTTTATGCCGAAAATCCGGAAACGCTTGCTATGATGTATGTTTCGCCGGTGATTACCCTGCTCGGTGTCTGCGACCGTCAGCCGGAGCGGGAGGAAGAATGTATTAAAAAGCTGGAGGAGCATGTCCGGTTATTTTATTATACTTTTCAAAAAAATAAGTAATGGAACAACATTTTTTCACTGGAAAGGAATATCAAAATGGCGACAAGCAAGGATTATTTAACATTTATTTTAGAACAGCTGTCGGAGCTTGACAATATTACATACCGGCAGATGATGGGCGAATATATTATTTACCAGAACGGAAAAATCACTGCCTATCTTTGTGATAACCGGCTTTTGGTGAAACCGGTTTCGGCGGCGGAGGCGATGCTCCCGGGCGCTTTGCATGAGCCGCCCTATGAGGGGGCAAAGGACATGATTCTGGTGGAGCAGGTGGAGGATCAGACATTTCTGACAAGACTTTTTTTAGCGATGTATGATGAATTGCCTGCCCCGAAAAAGAAAATCAGGAAATAAGGATTGGAGATTAGAATGAATTACAAAGTAATAGACAAGGAAACATACTACCGGAAAGGGGTGTTCCGCCACTTTTCGGAGGACTGCAAATGCTCAACGTCCATGACGGCAAGACTGGATGTGACAGAGCTTCAGGAATATTCAAAAAGAACGGACACAAAGTTTTATATCAACTTTTTATACCTGCTGGCAAGGGTGTTAAATTCTCGTGATGACTATAAAATGGGGTATTTATGGCAGACAGACACACTGATCTGCTATGATAAAATCAACCCCACACAGTATATTTTTCATGATGACACCGAAACCTGCACGCCTGTTTATACGGAATATTCCGAAGATTATCAAACTTTTTATCAAGCCTGTGCAGCCGATATTAAAAAGGCGAAAGAAACGCGTGAATACGGTCTGGATATGGAAAACCATCCGAACTGGTTTGATGCGTCCTATATTTCGTGGCTGAGCTATGATTCTCTGAATATTGAATTACCGGACGGACACCTGTTTTTTGCGCCGATTATTAACTGGGGCAGATACCGGGAGGAAAACGGACGGCTGATGATGCCGGTGACTGTGCGGTTAAATCATGCGATTGCGGACGGTTACCTGGTTGCAAAGGTCTTTCAATTATTGGAAGAAGAAATTCAACGGTTTATCATTTAGGAGGGAAAAATTATGAATCAAAATATTATCATTCGATTAGAAAACAAAGAGGACTACAGAATAACAGAAAATCTGGTCAGAGAGAGCTTTTGGAATGTGTATCGACCCGGGTGTGTGGAGCATTTTGTTTTGCATCAGCTCCGGAACGATCCGGATTTTGTGCCGGAGCTTGATTATGTGATGGAGTGCGGCGGTGTGCTGATTGGTCAGAACATTTTTGTAAAAGCGGAAATTAAAGCAGATGACGGCAGATCCATTCCCATTATGACCATGGGTCCGATCTGTATTTCCCCAACGCTGAAACGGCAGGGTTATGGAAAAAGGCTGCTTGACTATTCGCTTGATCGGGCAAAAGAATATGGCTGCAAGGCGGTGTGCTTTGAGGGAAATATTGATTTTTACGGAAAAAGCGGCTTTGATTATGCAAGCAAATTTGGCATCCGATACCACGGACTTCCCGAAGGGGAGGATGCGTCTTTCTTCTTATTAAAAGAGCTTGAGGAGGGGTATTTAAAGGATGTGACCGGAGAATATGCCACGCCGAAGGGATATTTTGCAGTATATGATCAGCCGGAGGCATATGAGGCATATGAGGCAGAATTTCCGGAAAAGGAAAAGCTGAAGCTTCCCGGTCAGCTGGTTTAAAAATTTGTCATTGGGGGAGGGAAGGTGAATCACAGAAGGATCACCAAAGATCATATTGACCGGTTGTGCAATGTTCCGGTCGTTCGTATGTGCGGGCGGATATTATCCGCCCCTACTACTCTGTAACATTTAAAACTTTATTATTTGGTAAATCATCAAGCTCTCCGTCAAGACCGTTTTCAAGCATTTCTCCGACCATCATTTTAAACACATCTTTCAGGTCGTCAA
>CAKSJF010000112.1 GCA_934462945.1 uncultured Clostridia bacterium
AATTTCTTCGGACAAACCACATACCCACATACACGCGATCACATGGTTTTTTCGTAGGGGCGGATATCATCCGCCCGAATGCATTACCCTTTAATTCTCTATAATATGAAAGCACTTCTTTGCGTTTTCGTAAGTAATTTTTTCAATTTCCTCCTCCGGAATCCCTTTGATTTCGGAAAGCTTTTTCACCACATACCGAAGATAGGAGGAATCGTTCCTTTTTCCGCGGCACGGCTCCGGGGTCAGATAGGGGCAGTCTGTTTCAATCAGAATCCGGTCGAGCGGCACAAATTCTGCATTTTCCACCGTCCGGCGCGCATTCTTAAAGGTCAGCGAACCGCCAAAGGCAATATACATTCCCCAATCTAAAATCTCTTTCGCCATCTCCACACTCCCGGCATAGCAATGGAACACACCGCCGATTTTTGGGATATTGTGCGCGCGGAGAATATCCATGGTATCCTTGTGCGCGTCCCGGTCGTGGATGATGATTGGGAGGTTTAACTCCTCCGCCAGCTCCAGCTGCCGGGAAAACCACTCCTTTTGAATTTCGCGCGGTGAATTATCGTAAAAATAGTCCAGACCGATTTCTCCGATTGCTTTCACCTTTTTGTGCGTCGCCGCCTTTCGAAGCGTGTCAAGATCCTGCATTGTCATCGTGACAGTATCGTGCGGATGCACGCCGACTGACGCATATAAAAACGGGTATTTGTCTGCCAATGCCAGGATCGGTTCAATCTCCTCCATTGCCGCGCATGCATTCATCACCATGCCGACATTCTGCTCTGCCAGTCCGGCTAACACCGCGTCCCGATCCTCGGAAAAACGGTCGTCGTTATAGTGTGCATGAGAATCAAATATCATAAAAATTCCCTCTTTCTAAAACCAAGTCTCAAAAATCAGCAGGGCATTGTATAAAACCACCGCTCCGGCGCAGACAACCGCCATGGGGGTCAGTCTCATTTTCTCCCGGCGCACCTCTCTGACCGGAACACTGCGCGTCCGCATCAGCCGGAGGTACACAAAAAGCAGCACCGGGAATAACACCATGCCCGAAACCGCAATCGCGCCCACCGCCGCATCCGGCAGAGATTCCTCTGCAAAAAGCAGAATCAGCGTCAGAAAATTGTTGCTTGCATGCACAAAAATCGCCGCGCCGATCGACCCGGTCATCACGCGTACCACCGAAAGCAAAATCCCTAACATAAAAATCACCGGAATCTGCCGGATGTCAAAATGCATCAGTGCAAACCCTGCCGCCGGCACAAAAATCATTGCCGCCATTCCGTACGGACGCACCAGCTGCACCAGCAGTCCGCGGCAGAATAACTCCTCCATCACCGGCGCAGCGATACAGACCACTGCAACCTGCTTGAAAAAGGTCAGCACACTGTCCGCAGCGCTGACCGAATCCGGCTGTTCGCCCATCCATTCGGTCAACCCCTGCAAAAAGGGCGACATCAGGAGCGAGCAAAACTGCTGCATACAGATCGGCAGCAAAAACAGCGGTAAAATCAACACCTGTGAAAACCGCAGTTTTCCAAAATCCGGCTGAATGCCGGCAAGCCTTAACTGCCGGATACCGACATAAACCGGCACACCAAGCAGCAGCTCTCCCAAAAGCATCACTAAATATGGCAGATTCCGAATCCCCGGCAGCGCAGCCAAAAGACTTCCGGCAAAAATAACGAACATGCCGAGAAACACCAGACCCCAGCTTTTATTGACGCCCTTTTCCACAGGCAATCACCTCATCTTCTGTAACAATATAATCCATCGGATAATCCTCCGATTCCGAAAAGCAATCCGGCACAATCTGAAACCCGTAGCAAAGCGCAACCGTTTTTGCAGAAGTCTTTTGTAAAAACCGGTCGTAATACCCTTTTCCAAAGCCAATCCTGCCGCCGTTTTTGTCAAATGCCACCCCCGGCACAAGCACCAGATCGAGCCGCTCCGACGCAACCGGAACAACGGTTTCCGGTTCTAAAATGCCGTATGCGCCCGGCGCAAGCTCCGAAAAATCCAAAAGCTCTGCCGCAAGCATTTCAAGCGTTTCCGGATTGGAAACCGGAACAGCCGCCGTTTTTTTCTCCCGGAGCGCAGCACATAAAAGAATGGACGCGTCCGCCTCGTTCTGACACGGAAGATAGGCAAGCACTGTTTTTGCCTGCTTCCATTCTGCAAGCGTCTGGACTCTTTCTGCAATCTGTCTGCTTTTTTCGGCGGCAAGATTTTTCTCCATTTCCCGCCGCTCCTGTTTTTTAATCTTCCGGATTTCTGCTTTGTTCAATACTGCATCTCCTTCGCAAGCGTTTTTGCCGTTTCCGGACTGGTCAGAAGCGAAAGCAGGGTAAATCCAAATTCCGCTGCCGCGCCTGCACCCTTGCCGGTGACGGTTTTTCCGTCCACAACCACCTGCTCCGGCAGATGCTCCGCACCGGTCAGATCCTTTTCAAAGCCCGGAAAACAGGTTGCCTTTTTCCCTTTTAAAAGTCCGAGTTTTCCCAAAATGGAGGGCGACGCACAGATCGCGGCAAGATAGCAATTCTTTTCTGCCGCAAGCCGGATCAGCCGGACTGCCTCTGCACTCTCCGAAATCCGGAAATGTCCCGGTCCGCCGGGCAAAATCAGCATATCCATCTGCTCCCAGATCACATCCTCTAACAGGATATCTGCCTCAACTAAAATGTTGTGTGCACCGGTCACGCGCTTTCCGTTGACGCCGACCGTCTGCACCTCCATACCGCCCCGGCGCAGAATATCCACCGGAGTGAGCGCCTCTATTTCTTCAAAGCCATCCACAAGCAATTCATAAATCATACAAAATCCCTCCTATACCAACAGCATATTCAAATAATTTTCCTTTTTTGAGAACAAGGAAGACAGCGACTCCGCGTCCCCGGCGATCAGATTCATCCGGACAGCGTCCGAAACGCTGATCAAGCCGAAATACAGTTGAGAAAGCGTTCCGATATCGGTGGTGACGGTTGCCTCCTCACTCGTTTCCTCAATCCCGTTTTCGCCCTTTTTGAACGTTTTGTTGTTTTCCGGAATCAGCCGGTCGATCACCTGTAAGCAGAGCGTTTCCGGGAACTCCTCCGCATGGGTCGACAGCACCTCCGACACCCGGTTAATCCGCGCCATGGCAAAGGGCGAAAGCGTCACTGCGCTCCGGCTGTCGCAGAAATCCAGATGCGAAAGATCGTCTGCCGGCGCTTTTAAAACAATCTCCTCCACCGTCTGCCCGTGCGCATGCAAAAATCCGATCAGACCCTCATATGCCTCCCGGTTTTTATAGGCAAATTCATAAACGCCAAGCCGCCGATCCCGGATAATCATCAAAAGATAGCCGACCGTTTCTCCGGCATCATTATCCAAGAGAATGCACTGACCGCCGAAATTCTGCTCCAGATCCTCTAAAATCAGCTCCCATTGCCCCGGGCTGCGCAGTGCATAGCCGTTTTTTCCGGCGGTAAATTCCCGGTAAACACCCTCTAAGCGCTCTGCCGCGCCCGACAGATTTTTCGTCCGGACAATGGTTCCCCTAATCCGGTATGCCGGCAGTTCCTCCGGCTTTAAGCGGTATTCCTTATAGAAATAAGCTGTCCGGAAACCGTAGCGTTCATAAAATTTATAGTCGGACGGCATCAAAAGGCTGACAGGATACCCCGCCTCGCCGGCGGCAGTCAGCGTTTCGGTCAGCTGATGACGCTGGTTTTCCTCTGTCCGGTATTCCGGCAAAAGCGCCATGCCGGAAAGATATGCCGCCCGGACGGTTTTTCCGTTTAACTGTAGGGACAGCGGCGCAAGCGTACCGCATGCCGCCGCCCTTTTTTCCTCTGTTTTAAAAATGAACGTTTCCTCCGGCACAAAGCATTTTTCAAAATACCAGTCGATAAAGGACTGGTGATAATGAAAGGATGCCGCCCATAATGCCTTTAAGGTTTCCTTGTCCGCTCTGGACGCTGTGAATCTTTCCATCATTTTAACATCTTCCTTTCGTTTTGGGGGGGACAATCCCTCAGTCACTGCGTGACAGCTCCCTTTGCTCAAGGGAGCCGTTAATAAGTGCAAATTTTACATTGTTCGGGTTAAAATTCATTATATTTAAGCCAATATATCTCAACTTTGCAATTACTCGGTGAGGCTCCCTTGAGCAAAGGGAGCTGTCACCGTCAGGTGACTGAGGGATTGTGTCCTCTCCCCTTATTTATTCTTTTCCCGTAACCAGGTTAATTTCTGTTTCGTTGCCTGTTTCATTAAAGTTTCCAATGCGGTGCGGTCCTCTTTGATCAGTGCGGTTTTCACCTGATCCAGGCAAGCTTCAAATTCCGAGATCCGCCCAATTAATGCGTCGCGGTTTTCTAAGAAAAGCTCGCTCCACATCACCTCATTTAACACGGCAATCCGCGTGCAGTCCCGAAGACTTCCGGCGCTGAATTTTGCGGATTTTTTCAGGAGCGGATGATTGCAGAGCGCAATTGCCACCACATGCATCAGCTGACTGGTATATGCGATCATTTCGTCGTGTTCCTCCGGCGTCGTCTCCACCACTCTCCGGCAGCCGATATGCTTTGCATATTCCCGGACAAGCTCCACCGCCTCCGGCGAGGAGGTTTTGCCTGGGGTGATCAGATAGGACGCGCCGTCAAACAGGGTGTCGGT
>CAKSJF010000113.1 GCA_934462945.1 uncultured Clostridia bacterium
GTTATCTTATAAAATCAAACAGGATGAAGAAAAATGAATATTTATACAAAAAGATCTGCCGTCAGGCAGATTTTTTTAAAATAATGTAAAACAGACTGTTTTTCTAACGAGCTCTAAAAGGATCGCATAAAAAGCAGTTTTCGTTTGTTTAATTACTGATTTTTCTTAGAATGGTGCTTGAAAAGCATTTCTTTCTATGGTATAATGATAGATAAGAAGCATTTTTATGGAAGAATGAAAAGGGAGGACGCCTTGATGGGTTTCTATATTTTTTCCGGACATTTTGGAAGTGGAAAAACCGAGGTTGCGCTGAACTTTGCAATCCGGCTGAGACAGCAGGGAAAAAAGGTGAATATTGTAGATCTGGACATTGTGAACCCGTATTTTCGGACAGCAGACGCACGCGGCGTTCTGTCGGATGCCGGGATCAATCTGATCGCATCTCCTTTCGCTAATTCCAATGTAGATTTGCCGACTGTTCCGGCAGATCTGACCAGAGTATTCTGCGAAAACGACACCGACACCGTGTTTGATGTCGGCGGAGATGAGGACGGCGCATATGCATTGGGTCAGTATAACCGCTTTTTTCTCCGGAATCCATATGAGATGTTTTTTGTTGCAAACACAAAACGTCCGATGACGCCCTCGGCAGAGGAGCTGATTGAGATGGCAGGGGTGATCTCAGCTGCGTCAAGGCTGAAATTCTCCGGTATTATCAACAATACGAATTTAGGAGCATGGACAGATGAGGACACCTTAATGTCGGACTATGAGGAGCTTTTGGAAATGTCAAGGCGAACAGGAATTCCGATTCGGTATCACAGCGGACTTCCAAAGGCGCTTTCCGGACTCCCCAAAGAGGAACAACCCCTGGCTCTCCCAATGCAGATTTTTATTAAAATGCCGTGGCAGACAGAGGACAACAATATATAAGAAAGGATTTTTTCTATGAACAAGGTAACATTTCGAGAGGACAGATGCAAGGGCTGTGAGCTTTGTGTGCAGGCCTGTCCGAAAAAAATCATTCATATTGCTGAGAATCGCTTAAATGCAAAGGGCTTCAAGCCTGCGGAGATTACCGATCAGGAGCAGTGCATCGGGTGTGCATTTTGTGCAACGATGTGTCCGGATCTGGTGATTGAGGTAGAAAAGGATGTCTGAATTTTAGATAGAAAGGAAAAGAAGAACAGTGAGTGAAAAGGTTTTAATGAAGGGAAATGAAGCGATTGCAGAAGCGGCAATTCGCTCCGGATGCCGTCATTTCTTCGGTTATCCGATCACACCGCAGACAGAATTGTCAGCATATATGGCAAAGAAAATGCCGAAGATCGGCGGTGTGTTTTTGCAGGCGGAAAGTGAGGTTGCGGCAATTAACATGGTTTACGGCGCGGCAGGTGCAGGCGCAAGAGCCATGACCAGCTCCTCAAGCCCCGGAATTAGCTTGAAATCAGAGGGTATTTCCTATATTGCCGGCGCAGATCTTCCTTGCGTCATTATTGATATTGTCCGCGGCGGCCCTGGTCTGGGCGGAATCCAGCCGGCACAGTCGGACTATTTTCAGGCAACCAAGGGCGGCGGTCACGGCGACTATCATTTGATTGTTTTAGCGCCGAATTCTGTGCAGGAAATTGTTTCGCTGACCGCAGACGCATTTAATTTAGCAGATGAATACCGGATGCCGGTTATGATTTTAGGAGACGGTACTCTGGGTCAGATGATGGAGCCGGTTGATTTTGACAGTGTTCCTGCTCCGGTGGAAAGCAATAAGGACTGGGCAACCACCGGTACCGGCTTAAAGAGAGAACATAATATTATCAATTCCCTGTACTTAGTGCCGGAGGGCTTAGAGGCAAAGATCCGCGAACGGCAAAAAAGATATGATATTATCACAGAACATGAGGTGCGGTATGAAGCGCACGATCTGGAGGATGCAGAGATTGTATTAACCGCATACGGAACAACCAGCCGCGTGGCAGAAAGCGCGGTCAAGGAGCTGCGCCAGGAGGGGATCAAGGTAGGAATGATCCGTCCGATCACCCTTTGGCCGTTCCCGACGGAAATTTTTGCGAAGGCTGCAAAAACGGCAAAGGCATTCCTTTCAGTAGAAATGAGTATGGGTCAGATGGTGGAGGATGTGCGCCTGGCAGTCAACGGCGCAGCGCCGGTATACTTCTACGGAAGAACCGGCGGTATCATTCCGACCCCTGCTGAAATTGTTGCAGAAGTGAAAAAAATTGCAGGAGGAAACAGATCATGACAAAAGTATTTACAAAACCGCATGCCCTGACCGACGCACCTTTTCATTACTGTCCCGGCTGTACACACGGAATCTGCCACCGCTTGGTTGCAGAAGTGCTGGACGAGCTGAAAATTGAGGGTGATACCATCGGTGTTGCACCGGTTGGATGTGCAGTTATGGCATATGATTATTTTAATTGCGACATGCAGGAGGCGGCACACGGCAGAGCGCCGGCGGTTGCAACCGGAATCAAGAGAGTTCATCCGGATAAGATTGTATTTACCTATCAGGGCGACGGAGACTTAGCGGCAATCGGCACAGCAGAAACGGTTCATGCAGCAACCCGCGGCGAAAATATCACGGTGATTTTTTTGAATAACACCATCTACGGCATGACCGGCGGACAAATGGCGCCGACCACGCTTCCGGGTCAGGTGACGCAAACTTCGCCCTATGGACGTGATCCGAAAACGCAGGGAAATCCAATCCGTATGTCTGAAATGCTTGCGACCTTAGACGGTCCGAGCTATATTGCGCGTGTTGCTTTGGATACCGTTCCGAATATTAAAAAGGCGCGTGCAGCAATTAAAAAGGCATTCCAGAACCAGATTGACGGTAAGGGTTTTTCCTTGGTTGAGGTGCTGTCCACCTGTCCGACAAACTGGGGTCTTTCTCCGGAAGAAGCCATTAAGCGTCTCCAAAAGGATATGATTCCATATTATCCGCTGGGCGTTTATAAAGATGTGGAATAGGGGGATACGGAAATGACAACAAAAATTATTATTACCGGTTTTGGCGGACAGGGAATCCTGTTTGCCGGAAAAATTCTCGCCTATGCGGCGCTTTTAAAAGGAAAGGAGCTTTCCTGGCTTCCGTCTTACGGTCCGGAAATGCGCGGCGGAACGGCAAACTGTCATGTCATTATTTCGGATGAGCCGGTTGGTTCGCCAATTATTCAAAATCCGAATGTGTTAATCAGCATGAATAAGCCGTCTCTGGAAAAGTTTGAACCGAGTGTCGAAAAGGATGGGTATATCATTATCGACAGTACCCTGATCGACCGAAAGGTTTCCCGGGATGATGTAACGGCAGTCTATGCCGAGGCAACCAAAATTGCAACAGACGAGGGTGCGCATACCTTAGCAAATATGGTGATGCTCGGCGCGCTGTTAAAAGCGACCGGACTTTTTACGGTGGATGAGGTTCGCAAGGCAGTAGAAAAAATTACACCCCCGAAAAAACAGCATTTGGTAGAGATCAATATGAAAATGATTGAAAAAGGCTATCAGCTGGCATAATAAGAATGAAACTGTGGAGACAATCCCTCAGTCACCAGACGGTGACAGTTCCCTTTGCTCAAGGGAGCCTTTGGAAAGTACAGTCTATTGTTTTCTTTACATCTGTTCATAGAAGAAAATTGTTTTTTTGTATTTACTTGGTTTATGGTGAGGCTCCCTTGAGCAAAGGGAGCTGTCTGCAAAGCAGACTGAGGGATTGTCCGCTTTCATATCGCAAATAATAATAAAAGAAGGAGGGATTTTAGATGGCTGCGGCTAAGAAAAAAGAATTTACCTATAAAGGAAAGCCGGTATACCGGAAAGGCAATACCATTTACTATGGTGATTTAAACGAAAACCTGATTCTGGTGCTGGAAATTGAGGAAAGCGAAAAGGTTGGAAATTTTGATATTTCAAAGAAAGTAAAATTCCATATCCGGGATAACACCGGAGAAGTTCCGGGGGTCGGTGTGGATTATCGAACCGGAGAACGGAATGATCTTTACTCTGCATTCGATATGGGTGCATGGTGGTTAAAGGACGCATTAGAGGCGTAGGGAATGTAAAAAAAAGCACAGATCGTTCAAGGGCTTAAATGCCTTAAAAACAGAAAATTTCGGCTGGAATCCGCAGTTTTGCGGATTTCTTATGATTACTGCCCTTGAACTACGCTCCAAACGCGCCGCTCGGAGTACGCCAGTACGCCGTCGGGCGCGTTTGGAGCGTTCTGCA
>CAKSJF010000114.1 GCA_934462945.1 uncultured Clostridia bacterium
AAATTAGACCCTAAAAATACTGAACTGTTGGCGCAGAAAGAGAAGCTTTTGGGAGATCAGATTGAGATTACCAAAATCAAGCTGAACGGATTGAAAGAAGCACAGCAGAAAACCTCCGAGGATATGAAAAACGGCTTAGAGGTCGACCAAAAGGAATACAGACGTTTGCAGCGTGCAATCCTCGAAACGGAAAACGAGCTGAAAAATTTAACGGTAGAAGCGAACAAATTCACACAAGCCGGCAGATCGATTCAGAGCGTTGGAAACAATCTGACCGAAGCAGGACAAAAAGGGATGAAATTTACCGGAATTGTAGCCGGAGCAGCAGCAGGACTGGCAGCGGCAACCGAAGCAAACCGGGAATACCGTGAGGACATCAACCGACTGGAGGCAGCATTCACCACCGCCGGAAAAACAGTTGAGGATGCAAATCAAGCCTATCATGATTTTTATGTTATCTTAGGCGAAGAAGATCGGTCAGTTGAGGCGGTCAACCACCTTGCGAAGCTTTGTAATAGCCAGGAGGAATTGGCAAAATGGAGCGACATTTGCGCCGGAGTTTCTGCCACATTCGGGGATAGTCTGCCGATTGAGGGATTGACCGAAGCGGCAAACGAAACCGCGAAGGTTTCAAAAGTAACCGGACCATTAGCGGACGCGCTTAACTGGGCAGGCATTTCGGAGGACGCATTTAACGAAGCGCTGAAGAAAACAAACTCCGAGCAGGAACGGAGCGCATTAATTACAAACACACTCCAAACAGTCTATCAGGACGCGGCGAATGAGTTCCGGGCGCTGAATGCGGATGTCATTGCAAACCGTGAGGCGGTATCGGACTTCAATAATCAGATTGCTGAGCTGTCCGCACAGCTTGAACCGATCTTGACAAAGATCAAAACAAGCGTTACACAGGTTTTGAAATGGTTTAATAACCTAAGCGAAGGCAGTCAGAAAACGATTGTAGGTATTACCGGAATCACGGCGGCAGTTCCTCCCCTCCTGATCGGCGCAGGAAAAACAACCGAAGCAGTCGGAAAGATTACCGAAGCATTGGGAAAAAGCAAGATTGCAACAGAGGGATTTTCTGTCGCTCTGAAAGGGATGGGAAACACAATGTTATCCAGCACCTATCTCACTGCCTTGACAACAACGGCAGCAATCGGGGGTGTGGCGGTTGCATTTGGCGCACTTGCAAAGTCTATCAATGAACCGATAAGCAGTACCAGGGTATTAATCGCAGAAACTGACAAGGCAGAAAGCAGCATTAATACAGAAAATGCAACAATTAATGATTTGATTGATGAATTGTATGCTTTGGAGGGACAGGAAAACAAGACAAACGCTGAAAAGGAGCAAATGCAATCCATTATAAATCAGCTAAATTCTATGATTCCAAATCTAAATCTTGCGATTAATTCAGAAACCGGACTATTAAATATACAGCGCGGCGTTGTTCAGGGATTGGCAAATGACTATATCAATCTTGCCTATGCAAAAGCCTATATGGCACGCTTGCAAGTCACGGTAGAAAAAAAGGACGCTTTAGAAACGGAAAATAAAAAATTGCAGCAGGATATACAGGATTCAACAAAATATGATACCGGAATTAAAAAATATATCTTTCTGCAAGGCGCGCGCGGAGTAAAGCCGATTGCCTCATCAATCAAGCTTTCTGAAAATAAAAAAGCAATGGCTTTATTAGATGATGAGATCGCCGACTTATCGGCTAAAGTGGCTGAAAAACAATCGCAAATAGGCAGTGTTGACAAAAATAATAGCAGTGTCAGCAGTGACGATACTTTGAAAAGCTTAAGATTCCCCGGTTCTGGCGGTGGTGGTTCAACAAAATCCTCCGGCGGCTCAAAGTCAAGCGGGAAATCCTCTGCAAAGTCAGCGACAGACGAGGCAAAAAAGCAGTTTGAAGCAGAATACAAGCTGCTGAAATACTACTTGCAAAACCAGGAAATTTCCGAGGAAGAATATTACTACAACCTTGGAAAACTCCGGGATAGCTACCTTGATCAAGGCACAGAGGACTATCGGACATACACTACAGAGATCATTCAAGGCTACCGGGATATGGATTTCCGGAATCTGAAATATAACCTCGATATGGGATATATTGAGGAATCGGAATACTACGACCAACTGACAACGCTTAGGGATACGTATTACTTAGAGGGTTCTAAGGAATGGCAGAATTACACTGTTGAGATTGCAAACTACCAAAAGAAAGCCGCAGAGGACGCGGCAGAATCCATCAAGAACACGATTAAAGAGGTATCGGATGAAATGAATCAGCAGTTGGATGAAGTCTATTCCAAGCGTGATTCTTTGGCTGATAAGCTGAAATCCGAACGCTCCTTGCTGACCGGTTCTGACGGTATCTACAATCTGACCGACTTTAAAAAGGCGAATCAGAGTATTGCCGATTATGCAAAAGCACGGACAGAATTAGCCGGTCGGCTGCAACCGCTCTTAGGTGACAGGTATTCTGACTTCATGAGCAGTGTTTTAGGCGGTACGCAGGAGGAGGGACGTATTGTTGCATATATCCTGAACAACATGACCGAGGAAAATTTAAGAAATTACATTTCAGAATGGAGCGAATATCAGCAGCACACAGAGGATTTTGCAAATGACGCATATTCTACCGAAATTGCTGAAATTAAGGATCACTATTTTGAGGAAATCTTAAAAATTCCCGAAGAAATGCAGGATAAATTTGAGGCATGTGGGAAGTCGATGGCAGACTTCTTGTCTACCGGTTTTGTAGCACAGTTCGACCAAATGATACAGACCATCAAAGACAAGATTCCATTCAGCATTCCGTCCCTGCCGGTCAATGCGATTTCTCCGCTTTTAGGGCATTATGGGAATAATGTTGACAACAGTAAAACGACAACCTTTAACCAACAGATCAGTGTAAACGGAGACGGTTCTAATCTGGTTCAGGCAGGAAAAAGGCTGTTTAATGCAATTATGCTTTCGGGGGTGCTATGATGGAGCGATACATTAAAATAGGAGATGTAACAATCGGAAAGGGACATAAAATCGTCTTTTCCAAATTATCCGGATTTGAGAGTGGAGATGTTCAAAAGCAAACTGACCGATTTTTAAATGTTGATGGGGCGGTTTATAGCAATACCACATTTAACCCCCGACAAATCGAAATCCAGGGACACATATTGGCAGAAACACAAACAGAAATGGAATATTTGAAAAAGCAGCTTAGCGCGGCATGTACTCCGAAAAAGAATACACTCGTGCAGTATTTTGACGGAGCAACGCTTTACCGCGCACAGGCTTGCGGCAGTAGCCTGCCGGACTATGGTGTGAGGGTCGGAAAATCGTTTTATGTCCCTTTTGTTGCATATCTGCTAATTCCGGAATTTTATTGGGAAAATGATTTGCTGACAGACTTAACAATCGGAAAACGAGAAAATGAATTTACAGCAGCATTCACCCTGCCCTGCATATTCACATCCCGAACGCTGGAATTGGAGTATTTGAATGATACATCGCTTTCTATTTATCCGGTAATCACCATTTCCGGCGCGTCCGGAAACAGTATCACGATCAAAAATCTGACCACCGGCGAGGACATTATAATGTCGGGGTACGCACTAAAAACCGGTGAAGATATTATTATTGATTGCTTTTGTTATACGGCAACGAATGCCGCTGGCGAGAACTTATTGGAGTACTTTTCAGACTTTGAAAAATGGTGTCTTGCTCCGGGAAAGAATCAGATCAAGGTTGTGAGCAGCTCCGGCGCGTATGCGTCCATTCAGTTCCGAGAGAAGTATTTGGGGGTGTGAGGCATGTTAGAAATATTGGATGAAAGCTTTAAAATTATTCAGACCGTGGCAAAGGTGAAATCCATCACCTGGACGAGCCGATTCACCGAATCCGGTAGTTTTCGGTTACAACTGCCGCATGACTTCCAGAGCAGTGTTGATCTGATGGGGAAATTCATCCAGCACAAGGGGCATTATGGAATTATCCAGTACATCAGCGCGGACGAGGAGCAGACGGAGCTGCGAGGATATGATTTAAAGGCAATCACGATCTTCCGTCAGGTGCTGCCCGGAACGTATACCGGAGCAGTGGAAACCGTGATCAAGCAGATTGTATCGGATAATACCGAGGGAAACAGAGGCTTTCCGCGATTCTCTGTTGCTGCCGATCAGAAACGCGGCGAAACCATCACATACACCGTAGAATCTCCGGACACAATGGAGAAT
>CAKSJF010000115.1 GCA_934462945.1 uncultured Clostridia bacterium
GAAAAAAATACATCATATCTTGATTATACATTATTTTGATGGAAATGTCAAGAGGTAAATGGAAAGGAGTAAAAAAAATGACGTTATATGAAATTGATCAGGAAATTCTAAACTGCGTAGACGAAGAAACCGGGGAGATTATTGATCTGGACAAGCTGCAGGCACTGCGGATTGCAAAAGACCGGAAGATCGAAAGTATCGGTTTGTGGTACAAGAATCTAAATTCTGACGTACAGGCATTAGAGCTTGAAATTAAAATGCTGACAGAACGCAAGAACAAGGCGAAAAACAAAATGGAGCAATTAAAGGCGATTTTATGTCATGTTTTGAACTATACAAAATTTGAGACACCGAAAGTTTCCATTACATACCGGAAAAGTTCAGCAGTAGAAACTACAGACGGTTTTGTAGAATGGGCAAAACACAACAGGCAGGATCTTCTGACATATAAAGAGCCGGAAGCAAGCAAAACCGCCATTAAAAAAGCAATTCTAAACAATGAGGTTGTCCTGTTTGCCGCTATTACCGAACACAACAACATCAATATTAAATAAAGTACAAGGAGTGATGAAAAATGGAAATACAAAAGGAATTAGAGGAACAATTCAACATACCGCCGTACAAAGCTGCGGAAATGATCAGTCAGGCAACAAAAATTGTAAACAATCTGCTTGCAAAAAGTACATCATTTACACAGCCGTATCGGGAAGCGAAAATCGTTTTAAAAATTGCAAGATCACTTTTAGATCAGGTAGATCAGACAGAGGAGGGATGAATATGGGGGTTCCGGTTTTAATTATGGGCAAGTCCGGGAGCGGAAAAAGTACCAGCTTGAGAAATTTTAAGCCGGACGAAATCAGTGTCATTAATGTTTTGAATAAGCCGTTACCGTTCCGAAACAAGCTAAAAACAGTCCATACAGATAATTATAGAAATATTGCCAAGTATTTGAGAGAAACACCGTTTCCGTCAGTTGCAATTGATGATGCCGGATATTTAATGACAAATCAGTTCATGCAAAATCATTCATCTTTAGGAGCAGGAAATGCGATTTTTCAATTCTACAACACATTGGCGGATAACTTTTGGAAACTAATTGATTTTATCGTGAAAGATCAATCTCTCGAAAATAAAATCGTGTATATCATGATGCATGAGGACAAAAACGATTTCGGAGAGACAAAGCCGAAAACAATTGGTAAGATGCTGGATGAAAAAATATGCATTGAGGGGATGTTTACAATTGCCCTTAGAAGTATGATTTCAGACGGACGGTATGTATTCAAGACAAATTCCGATGGTTCGGATGTATGCAAAACACCGATCGGAATGTTTGACACCGAAGAAATCGACAACGACCTGAAAATGGTTGATGAAAAAATCAGAGAATATTACGGATTAAACGAGGAGGAACAGGAACATGAATAAACCAAACGGATATGACGAGACACAGGGCTTTCAGGAATTTAAAAAACTCCCAAAAGGCGGATATATCTGCACAATCAAAAAAATGGAGGAGGCAGTCTCTCAAAACGGCAATGAAATGATCGTTGTGTATCTTGATATTGCAGACGGAGAATTTAAGGGATATTTCGCCGATCAATACCGGAATGACACACGGTCAGAACGAAAATGGGGATGTGTATACAGACAGGTTATTTTAGATACCACAACCCAAAAAACAAACTCCGGATTTAAGGGTTTTATGACCTCTGTAGAAGAAAGCAACGCTGGATTTGTAACAGAAAAGGTATGGGGCGCGGATTTTGTGAAGTTCTTTAAAGACAAGCTGATCGGGTGTATTTTTGCGGATGAACACTATCTCAACAATAACGGCGAGGAACGCATAAACGCAAAACCGAACCGGGTATGCTCCATTCAAAAGATCAAAAGCGGAGACTTCAAGATTCCGGAAGATGTTTATTCAAAGGGTACTGCTCCGAAGAAACAGAATGCAATTCCGGATGTTGCTGCCGGGATGGGATTTACAGATATGCCGGATGATGAAGATGATCTCCCGTTCTGATACCGCCTACATAAAAAGCCGTGTGAACATTCGCGAAGTCATCACGCATTACGGCATTGTATTAAAAAATAACAAATGCCGGTGTCCGTTTCATGATGAAAAAACCGCGTCATTTTCCGTGAATGAAAAAAAACAGATTTTTAAATGCTTTGGTTGCGGTAAGGGCGGCGATGTAATCCAGTTTGTACGCGAATACTTAAAATGTGATTTCCAGACAGCCATAGAAGAACTGAACAAGGAATTTCATTTGGGATTGGATTTAGAAGAAAATCATCCTGCCATGATTCAGTTTTCAGAGGAGCGGCAGAAACAAGCCGCCCTCCTGGACTGGTTTTCGTATGCGTCATTCATGCTCCTAATGCGTTACAAGCAATTAAAGCTTGTGATCGAATCAGAACACATCATAGACCTTTCGGACGTTTCAGACGGCTTTTTGTACGCGATAAATCACATTGATTTTGTGGAGTATTTGCTGGACTGTTCCGGCGAATCCAAAACAATTTCAGACAAGATCGAATTTTATAAACAATATCATGAGGAGGTGAATGAAATTGACAGACTTAGAATTCCCTGATGTCGAGGCAGACATTATATCAAATATGACAGTAGAACAGATACTGTCTGCGAGCGCATGCCAGATGATCATGGACAAAGAGGATAAATTCGAGCAGGACAAGACTTTAAACCTGTTTCTGATCCGGTGTAAAGAGGTCGGCATTCCACAGAAAAATTTTTCAAATCTTTTGAAAGAGTACAAAATTAAGCTTGCAAATTTGCGCGGTGTGTCAAGAGGCAACAAAACAAAGTTTATTGATCAGCCAATTGAATTAAATTGCGGTGATTGGATTTGTGATATTTCCGGAGTAAAGAAAAATCAGCTAAATTCCAGTAATGGCAATATAGAGTGCAAATTCGCCTCTCCGATTCCGGTACTGGTGACAGAGATTTTGCAGAATATAGACGAAAACACCGAAAAAATCAAAATCGCATACTTCAAAGAGGGATGGAAAACACTGATCTGTAACCGCTCCACAGCGGCAAGCAATACAAAAATTATCGAACTTGCCGATCAAGGGTTAGAGGTTAATTCCGATAATGCAAAATTGCTTGTCAGATACATTGCCGATCTGATCGCGCTGAATCTTGATGTTATTCCGAAATACCGTGCAGTCAGTCAGATGGGATGGTTTGGGGATGAGTTTATGCCCTATTCGGATGTAAAATTTGACGGCGCAAACGAACGGAAATTTTTGTATGATGCAATTTCAGAGCATGGGGATTATGATAAATGGCTGGAATATACACATAATCTGCGGAAAAACAAATATCTCCGTCTGCAAATGGCGGCAGGGTTTGCCGCTCCGATTGTTTCAAAGGTCAATGCGCTGTCCTTTATTCTGCATTTCTGGGGCGGATCAGGTGTCGGAAAAAGCGTTGGTGCAATGGTTTCTGCATCGATTTGGGGCAATCCGCGGATGGGTGCAATGGTATTAACTATGAACATGTCAGAAGCGACATTTTCAGCCATTTCCGGGTTTTTAAATAACATTCCTGTCTATGGGGATGAATTGCAGCTGATCAAAACTCACATGGGATATGACCGGCTGATTATGCGGTGTACCGAGGGAATCGACCGCGGACGTATGAAATATGATAAAATTCAGAAAATGCAGACCTGGAAAACAGCATATATTTTCACCGGCGAAGAACCGTGTACGATGGAAAACTCCGGCGGCGGTGCGAAAAACCGCGTAATTGAATTTGAATGCGTGGAAAAGGTTGTTGAGAATGGAAATGCCGTTGTAAACTTCATCAATGAAAACTACGGCTTTGCAGGCTCAAAATTCGTTTCTGCGATTGCAAACGAGGACTTAAAGGAACAATACTCCGAAATACTGAAAGAGCTTTTAGAACAAGACACAACCGAAAAGCAGGCTATGGCAATGGCATGCATGCTGTTAGGTGACAAGATGGCTTGTAAATACATCTACACAAACGAAACACCTCTAACCGTTTCGGATGTTGCTGTGTTTTTAAAATCAAAGAAAGAGGTAGATATTTCGGAGCGTGCCTATGACTGGGTATTAAATTTTGTTGCGGTGAATAACAACAAATTTCAAGGGAGCGAATTTGCGGAATGTTGGGGTAAAATTGACGGCGAATACATCTATATC
>CAKSJF010000116.1 GCA_934462945.1 uncultured Clostridia bacterium
GCTGCCGCCGTTCATGGTGAACGTGCCGCCGTAGCACACACGCACGCCGCCGCCGTTGCTGACGGCCTTGTTGCCGGAGATGGTGCCGCCGTTCATTGTAAAGGTGGAGCTGGACCCAACACTCACACCGCCGCCACCGTGCGTCTCTGTGCCGTCCGCCGTGTTGCCGGAGATGGTGCCGCCGTACATATTGAATGTGCCGCTCACACCCACGCCGCCACCGCTGCTCGATATGTTGTCGGTGATCTTGCCGCCGTACATATTGAATATGCCGCCTTCGCCGACATACACGCCGCCGCCGGCTACAGCTTTTCCGCTCTGATTGTTGCCGGTGATGCTGCCGCCGTACAGATTGAATGTGCCGCTCACCCACACACCGAAGTAGTAGTGCGTTTTATTGGTTTTGTTATTAAAGCCGTGGGTGATCTTACCCTCTTTTCCCTCCTGTTTGCAGTCGGTCAGGGTAAAGGTCCTGTCGGACTCCACGATGATGGTTTCAACATTAGCATTCGCCGTGATGCTGTAGCCGTTGAGGCACAGCACCACGCCGTCGGCGGGTTTCCATGCTTTGGTAAGCGTCACCTCGCCGGTCAGATAGTAGTTGCCCGCCTCGGTGATGCCGTTCAGTTTATCCGCCGTGCTGATCGGCGTCCAGCCATTGTCATGGGTAGTATGACTGGGCAAGTCCTCATTCGCCAGCGTCTCAGGCTGATTTTCCTGCTTTGCTTCCCCGTTTGCCGGGTCTGCCGCTTCCTCCACGGCCGGGGGCGTCTGCGCTGCAAAATCTACTGTCTCTGCCAATGCCGCTGTGGGCATCATTGCCAGGCACAGAGCCAGCACAAGAAACAGGCTTGTAATTCGTTTTCTCATGTTTATGTCCTCCTTGTATCCATTTTTCAGACTTCTGGCACATCTGGTCTGATGTGCATTTACTTTGGGAATATAGTACCACATTTCAAAAAAGATCTGCTGTTAATTGCGCGAATTACAGTTATTTCGACATGAACGATTTTAAAATGCCGTCATTTGCGGTTTATCGTTATGAAAAAAAGGGGCACACTAGAAATATTATAATTCTAGTGTGCTCCTTTCGCTCTGATTTTTCGATCCTTTTTCCAACTATTCTTCAATTGTAACAAACGGAAATTCTATTTAAAAAACCAAAAACTTGATCTCTGCAAAAAACTCCCGCAACATATTATTTGGCAAATACAATGGTGAAGATCCCGCTGCGATTCCGCATGCATCTGTCAATCCATATTTCTTTGCAATCTGTTTTGCACGGAACACATGAAAATCATTTGTTACGATTCCGACCGAAGTTCCTTCTTCCATCAGTTTCTGACTGTTTGTAACATTCTGTTCTGTTGTCAGTGACTGATCTTCCAGACGGATACGATTCTCGTCAATTCCCTGTATTTTTAAATATTGTGCCATGCCCTCGGCTTCCGACCATGGTTCGTTCTTTCCCTGTCCTCCGGAAACAATGCAGATCGTATCAGGATTTTCTTCCAGATACTCCACAGCCTTATCGAGACGATATTTTAATACAGGACTCGGTCCATTTTCACGCACCTGCGCACCAAGAACAATAATGTAATCCAATCCGGCTTTCCCCTTCGCATGCATCTGGCTGATGACGCATCCTTCCACAAAAACAAAAGAAACGATTCCAATGCACACAACGACCATACCAATGACCTTTACCACATGTGGTACTTTCTTCCAGAATTCCATTTGAAATGAAATTCCCAAAAGCAACAGAACAATTCCGATTGCTATCCACATCAGGAAAAAACTTGTCCCGGAACCTGTCGAACGCACAATTACTGCGTAAATGATACAAATAACTGCCAATATGAAAAATATCCAAAATGCCACTGATTTCTTTTTCATCTCCTAATACCTCACCTGAAAACTATATTCTGTTTCCTCCATCGAAATTTTTCTTCGATCCATACCCTGAATTTCAATATACCGGTCCTGCTGCAGCTGCTGGATGATCTGATCAATCTCCTCCGGTAATCCCTGCAACTCGGCACTGACCGAACCATCATATTCATTTCGTACCCAGCCGGTCACACCGTAACGCTGTGCCAGATGGGACAGGCGGTACCGAAAGCCTACGCCCTGTACGTATCCGGTAAATCGAATATGTTCTCTCATTTTACTTTCTGACATATTTTTCACCCCATATTTTCTAACCAGATTATGGTATCATACCTCACTATTTCCTACAATATATAGTTTTTGTTCTTTTCGTTATGATTTGATGCAAGCTTTTTTATTGAAAACCGTACATATATCATATACGATAAAATTAAAGGAGGAAACAACATGCTTGATGCCGATATTATTACCCTTTTTCTAAAGCGTTTGGAACGTGCGATCACAGAAGTCCAAAATAAATATGGAAGGCGCATTCTTGCCGTATGCTACCATATTCTGCGCAACGTCCCGGATGCACAGGAAACCGAAAATGATACTTATTTTGGTCTCTGGAACTCGATTCCACCACAAAATCCCGACAATCTGGAAGCATATACATTAAAAATTGCAAGAAATCAGGCACTGAAAAAATGTGAATATAACCATGCCATGAAGCGAAATGCAGGTATGATTTCCATCGATGAAATGACCGGGGAGCTGACCGGAGCAGGCGAAATCTCCGATGCTGTTCTTGTGTCGGATCTGACTGCCTGCATCAACACTTTTTTAGGAACCATCAAGGAAGAACAGCGAAAAGTTTTTATTCTTCGTTACTGGTATTTTCTTTCCATCAAAGAAATTATGGAAGAATGTGAAATGAGCAAAAGCAAAGTGGAATCCATACTTTTCCGCGTCCGCAATTCACTAAAGGATGTACTCACTGAAAGGGGGTATCTGCTATGAAAAACCACAAACTGTATAAGGCAATCACCGAAATAAAAGATGATTATATCTTAGAATCCAAACCCCAGAAAAATACCTTTTACCAAATGCCTGGTTCCTCCAAAAGAACACAGATATTAAAACGCGCAGTCGCTGTTGCCGCTGTTTTTGCTGTTCTTCTGCTTGGAATCGGCATGGCAAATCCGACCTGGGCGCAAAAAGTACCGTTCCTTGGAAAAATCGTACAATACTTTAGAAATGATGTTCCGGAAAATCCACCGGTTTCCGACACACCAACCGAAGATACGGAATCTGTCGTCACACCTGCACCAGATTCGGAAAAAACGTCACAATCCACTTCCGAAAATAAGTCACAAAAAACGGATTCCACAGAAAACGAAAACACAGAGACCGGTACAAATACGCAGATTGTGATTTCTTCCATAAAAATTGATTCCGTTTCCAAAACCATTATTGTAGATTTGCTGATTCCAGAATCCGAATCTGCAAATTCCACAAACTATTGGATTGAACATATGACCACGATGAAGAGTCGGACTTTGGAAACAGAAGATGGCCTTTCCATCCGGCAATACGGCTTTTATACCGATGATGCAGCATGGAAAAATCCAAAATTATATCGCGGCTTTCAATCTCCGACCAATACCAGCCAACCTTTGGAGAATGTAAAAACAGAGGGAGAAGTGACGCAAATAGATGAAAAGGATTTCGAAGCAAACATCGAAGGTAGCGACATCTCACTTCCCGTGCAGCTCACCCCATATGGTATAACCATCCGCCCGGATGCAGACTGGAGAGAAGACGGACATTTTTACTACGTTATCGCTACCGATACCGACGGCAGGCAATATTATATGTGTAATCTGCCTTCTGTCGATGACCGAAAACCTTCCGAAAAAAAAGCGCACCCACTTCCTGCACCTTATGCAGATATGGATACGCTTGGTGATAACCTTTCCGCTGCCTGTGAACTGGATCATTGCGGAATCCAATACATTTTCAACGAAACCATTGACCTTAACACGATTCAGGAGATAGAGGTAAAAAGCCTCTATCCCTGATAACTCTTATATAATTTTTCAAACGCTGTAAAAGACCGCTCGATCATATCGTAATCGACACAGTAGGACACACGCGCATACCCCGGACAGCCGAATCCGGTCGCGGATACGATCAGAAG
>CAKSJF010000117.1 GCA_934462945.1 uncultured Clostridia bacterium
GCCTTTGCCCGAAAGGCGGTCGTTATAACATATTCTTAGGAGGCGGTCGCTCTATCCAGCTGAGCTACGGAAACAAATATGCTCTTTTAATTGTACTTTATTTTCCTGAAAAAGTCAAGCAAAATAAAAGATTTTTCCACGGTTTTTGAATGAGTGAACAAATTATGAATATAATGTATATTTTTGTAGGGGACGGTGCCTACACCGTCCCGCAAAAACCTCGAAAACAATATATTACGAATATTAATTTGCAAAATTTGCGTGAGACATTTGCAGGTGTGGGACGATGTGGGCATCGTCCCCTACGAATGTTGTTAACAAAATTTATAAATTATTTACGCATTCAAAACCCATGAAGATTTTTCTATGATTTATTTATGGGCAGAATGTCATAACAAGGGGATGTAAAAAAGGAGTGCAGAATGCTCTGTGCCTTTTTTGACATCCCCTTTCTTATTTCATTATTCTGCAATTGCTCTTTGCAGGAATGTTACGATCTGTGCTCTGGAGCAGATTGTGTCCGGAGCAAATTCTGTGTCGGAAACACCGGCGGTAACGTCGTTCATCACTGCCCAGGAAACTGCCTCACAGTAATCTGCATCAGAAGATACATCATCAAATACTCCTAAATCCTCATAAACCGGAGAATCTGCGTTTTTCCACAGGTATGTAACGGTAGACGCTCTGGTGCAGGGGGTTGCGCCCTCAAATTTGTTGCCGGAAACCATGTCTTTTCCGTATGCCCAGAGAGCTGCGTCATAGAAATAATCGCTGGTGTTCAAATCCTCAAACGGGTTTGCAATGGTTGCTTTCGGAGAACCGACTGCACGCCAAAGGAATGTTAAAATCTGCGCTCTTGTGCAGGTCTGATCCGGTGAGAATGCGGTTTCGCTTGTGCCTGCTGTGATGCCGTTTGCAACTGCCCACTGTACAGGAGCGAAATAATATGCATCTGCTGCAACGTCCTCAAATTTTGCGTCCTTTTTGCCTTCCGGTTTGTTGTCGGAGGTGTTGGATTCCCCTAAAAGACGAAGTCCGTTATATACTTTCAAGGTGTCGCTTTCCTTATTTAAGGTGATTTTCAAAACACATTTTACAGAACCTTTTTTGGTTTCGGTGGAATCTACCTTGGTGTATTCGTCGGTCAGCTCAATGGTACTTCCGTTTGTTACGGCTGCCTGTGCCATCTTCAAAATATCCTCTGCGGTTACGTCTGCATCCAGAGAAATGTTCTTAAATACTGCGCTTGCAGCTGCCTTGTCCTTTGCAAGGTTTTCCTTGTCTGCATTTGCGTCTGCTGCTGCACCGGTTAATTTCGGGATTTTGATGTCGTACATTTCATGACGTGTGTACGGGCCGCAGGTAAAGCAGATGTTTGCAAAGATTGATCCGTCCTTTTCGCTGGTTGCGTTATAAAGCCGATAGTCGGATTCTTTAGAGAAAGAAACCTCTACCGTGCTTCCCTCCGGAAGAATCAGCTTAATGTCGTGTAAGAAAGAATCCGGGGTCATGTCGTTTACTAATAACAACGTATCTTTCTTGTCCTTAACTGCTTTCATAGCAGCCTCAAGCTCTCCGATTTCATCTGCAAATACACTTGGTACAGCAGTCATAAAAATACAGAGCGCTGCAAAGAATCCTAATAATTTTTTAAACATAATTTTACTCCTTCTTATTGAATTGCCCGATTTAAGAATGTCACAATCTGTCCTCTGGAGCAGATCATATCGGGTGAAAATGTTGTTTCGCTTGTTCCGGCGGTCACCTGGCTTTGAACTGCCCAGGAAACAGCTTTGGAATAAGCTGCGTTATCTGCAACATCCGAAAATCCTCCGGAGGCTGCTGCATCCGGCGATCCTGCGTTTTTCCAGAGATATTCCACTGTGGACGCTCTGGTGCAGGGGGTTGTGCCTGCAAACTGGCTGCCGGAAACCATACCTTTTTCATATGCCCACAATGCGGCATCATAATAGTAATCATTTGCGCTGACATCGGTAAACGGATTGGCAGCGGTTGATTTCGGAGAACCGACTGCGCGCCAGAGGAAGGTTAAAATCTGCGCTCTGGTGCAGGTATCTTCCGGCGAGAACGTGGTGTCGCTTGTGCCGGCGGTGATATTTCTTGCCACTGCCCATTTGACAGCTGCTGCAAAATAGTCGGTGTCTTTCACATCATGAAATTTCAATTCGCTTTTTTGTTCCGTCTGTGTACCGGTTTCGTCTCCGACGGTCAGATAGATCGGATTTTCCGCGCGAAGATTTAGAGTGTAGCCCTGGTCTGTTTTGGTCATATACTCCAGATCCAGCGGAACACAGGAAATCATGTCTCCTGCGGTGCAGATCAGATAATCTTTCTGCATTTCATCCTCATCTATGTAGTGTGTTTTTCCGGATGAGGTGGAAATGGAGTTGATCTGATAGTTCACACCTGCAAACAACTGTACCGCTGTTCCCAGGATTTTGTTATCATATGTACCCGTGCCGATATAGTCATAATTTTCGTTTAAAATCGCCGCACGGTGACCGTCGCTGTTCATCCAGGAATTCATCGCCCTGGCAGCGGAAACTGCCATGGTTGGTGCGTCGCATTCATAAATGTTTTCGCCTGCTGTCCGATAGGTAAAATCGGTAATTGCAGTAAACGGCTTTTGTCCGTTCGGTCGGGTATGTGAGAAAGACTCTGCAAGCTCCACCTTACGGATGCCGCATGCTTTTTGCAGCGGTTCAATCATAGTCAGAAGCGTTAAACCCTTTTTGCTCCGCTCAATATTGGCAAGCCTTAAAATTTCCCATTCCTCTTTGTTGACCGAAAGCCGGTCTGTCGGCAGTGTACGGGTCATTTTCGGGAGCTTTTCGTTAAAGTAGGTTTCGCGCGTTTCCGAGCCGAGCGTCATGACCATATAACCGGCAATCTCGCCGTCCTCCTGGAAGGTTGCATTTTTCTTGTTGAAGCTTTTCCAGGAAACCTCAGAACCGTTCTTCACAGCCGCCTTTGCCTTTTCCAGCATCATTTCCTTTGTGACGCGGTTGTTGTAGGCAATATTGTCCACAGCAACGCTGATCAAATGCCTGTCCTCGTCAATTGCTTTTGTCTGCTCATTCACAATGAGCGGAAGTGTTTTTGCCGCCGCAACCGTGTCCTGTGCATTGCCGCAGGTCAGAGTCAGCGTTGCAGTCACCGTTCCGGTTACCGTGCTGGTTGATTTCACCATGGTGAAATTGTTGTCCGCATCAAGCGTCACCGTAACGCCGCTGTCCTTACCGACTGCGTCCTGTGCCATTTTCAGAATATCGTCCGGGGTGGTGTCGTTGGATACCTCAAACTCCCAGATTGCCGCATTGATTGCTTTTTTTGCAGCTGCAATGCTCTTTTTCTCGTCTGCCGTCGGCTCTGCATTGTCCTTTGGAGTGTTGCCGTCGTCAACCGAAATTCCGCCGCTGGTCTGACCGCTGCCGATCGCCGGAATTTCCTTTTTTACTTCGCATGCCGCCTCGCCGTCGTCTAAGAAAATGCTGACCTGCGCGCTGATATACCCGGCGCTTTGTGCGGTCGGTTTAATCTTTTTAAACTTTTCCACCAAATAGCCGGCGCCGGTTGTCGCTTCGTTTGAATAATCGCATGCCTCAAACACAAGATCTTCCAGATCCTCTTTGGTAAAGCTTTCGTCCACGTCTGCTGCGTCAAGCAAATCCAGAAATTGCTGCATGTTTTTTTCAACCGCAGTCTGCGCATCCTCCACAACGGAAAAAGCCGCTTGCAGCGGAATCTGCACCGCGCCGACTCCAAGCATCGCCGCACAGATTGTCGCTAAAATTTTTTTCATCTCAA
>CAKSJF010000118.1 GCA_934462945.1 uncultured Clostridia bacterium
CGTAATCCGAATCGGAAATGATTTTGACTTGCATTTGCATGCAGTGCTGTCACGAAATCTCGGCAGACAAGGCTATTTTTCACATGCTGCTACCAAAAAACTCATTCGTCAAATCCAATCAATTGATCCGGATGTGATTCATCTGCACAATCTGCACGGCAGCTATCTGAATGTACCGATGCTTTTCCGTTTTCTTCGGACAAGCCGGGCAAAAATTCTGATCACCCTGCATGACTGCTGGCTTTTTACCGGAAAATGCGCTCATTTTACAGAAGTAAATTGTTTTCGGTGGAAAGAAAACTGCGGTCAGTGTCCGAATCTTTCAGTATATCCGCGCAGTAAGGTAGATACAACAGAACAAACTTTGGCGGATAAAAAGAAATGGCTTTCCGGGTTTGGGGAGCGAATGCGTATTATTACCGTTTCTAATTGGCTTTGCGATACGGCAAAGGAATCCTTTTTGAAACAATATCCAATACAGACAATTTATAATGGGATTGATATAAATATATTCAAGCCTGTTCCGGGTAACAAAATCCGGGAAAAATATGGTTTGCAAAAGAATTATATTATTTTAGGTGTTGCTTATCACTGGGGTGAGAGGAAGGGTCTGAAAGAGTTTTTAAAACTGGCAGATCAGCTGGATGAGAATGAGAAAATTGTTTTAATCGGCTTAACGCAGGAACAGATTGCTGACATGCCGGATCAAATTCTTGGCATTACCAAAACAGAAAGTCAGCAGGAGCTTGTCGAATGGTATTCTGCGGCTGATGTGTTTATAAATCCGTCAAAGGAGGAAACATTTGGATTGGTCACAGCCGAGGCGATGGCGTGCGGAACACCGGCTATTGTGTATCAGTCAACAGCATGTGCTGAGGTGACAGATGATAGCTGCGTGGTGATGCCTGCGGATCAAAACTGTTATCTGAGAGACGCGGTGAATGAAATCAAAAGCCGCCGGAAATCAAATGATTGCCGGCAGCATATTATAGACAGCTTTAGTCTTAACAAAATGGTGGAGGGATATCTGGATGCATACAAAAAAGATTGAACAGCTTTTGATGAGCTTCCTGTTTACAGGCTTAATATTTATACACATTATTATGTCGTTGGCGCTTGCAGTTGGACCGGAGGAAATGGAGCGGCTTTGCAGTTACCTGATTTTAGGTATGGGTTTTCTGATGTTTGGTACGTCTTTTTTCTGCAATAATAAGCTTACCGGCAGAGATTTTCTGTTTTTCCTATTTGTGATTTTTTGCATGCTGGTCGGCGCCTATCGGCGTTGGGAGTATGAAAATGTTGTATCAGCCTCGTGCTTTCTTTTGATGATGTCTGTTTGGCGAAGTGCAGAAGCAATGACACTTAGCAAGGTTATGCTGCAAAGAATCTGTGTCATTTATATCCTGCAGGGATTGGTGTTAATTGGATTGTTTTTTTCACCTTATGCTTATGAGAGCTATGTAGACTTTGTAGAGGTATCTCGTCAATTGACGCTTGGCTATGCAAACCCTAACCAAACCGGTATCATTTTACTTTCAACCGTTATGATTCTTTTGATTCTTTGCGATCAAAGCTTTATTCATAAAGGACTGAAACTGGTAATCTATATCGAATCATGCTTTTTAGGCTTGCTTCTAATACTTACCGATGCAAGAACAAGTATTTTAGGGGGCGTGGTATTCCTGATCTACTTTGTCCTGGTAATTAAAAAGAAGAAACAGATTCGCCGCAATGAGATTTTTGAAGATGTAGTTGTATGTTGTCCGATTTTGTTTGTCCCGTTTTATCTGTGGCTTTCGGATGTGCTTGCCGGACAGACCTATCGGTTTTGGGGAAAAAAGTTGATTTCCGGACGGCAAAGGGTTTATCGGCGTGTCTTGAACCAATGGTGGGATCATGCGCTGGGCAATTTAAAAAAGTTTAATATGCAGAATTTTCATAATGCGCATTTTACGGTTTTGCTCAACTTTGGTGTAATTGGTTTTTCCATTTATCTTCTTTTTACGTTCGCAGCATTCTGTGCTTTTCGTGCGCAGTGCCGGACACCGCGGCAATTTTTATGCATGATTTCGATTTTAGTGCTGTTTTTTATCAGCTGCGCCGAGTCGGCTGTTTTAGTGAATGGAACAATTTATTACATTTATATGTTAGTGTTGTTGGTTTTGGGTTATTCCGTGGAGGAGCAATAATCTGTGGGTTGCAGCTTGAAAGGAAGGGGTGAAGAATGAAGATTATTTTTATTTCAAATTACTACACACACCATCAGTCGGAATTATCTACAGCAATAGCCGATCGAAGTGATGTCGAGTTTTATTTTATTGAAACAGAGCCAATGGAAGAAGAACGAAGAAATATGGGCTGGGAGTTGGAAAGCAAGCCTGCCTATGTGATTGATAGCGTTTTTTATGAAAAAAACATGGAACTATGCCAGAAATGGATTGATGAGGCGGATATTGTGATCCATGGGAGTGCGCCAACCGCCCTCTTGGAGAATCGGATGAAAAATGATCGGATCACCTTTCTTTATTCTGAACGAATTTACAAAAAAAAACCGCCGGCTTACAAAATTCCGATTCATTTCTTTCGATTCAGAAAAAGATACAGAAGGCGCAGAAATTTGTATATGCTATGCTCCAGTGCATATACAGCAGCGGATTTTGCAAAAACATATATGTTCCTGCAGCATACCTATAAGTGGGGATATTTTCCGAAGCTGTATTCTTATTCCGAACCATGCGGTGTGATTGATCAAAAAAAGAAAAACTCCATTTTATGGGTGGCGCGGATGATAACGTGGAAGCACCCGGAGGCGGCAATTGCGGTTGCAAAACGCTTAAAGCAGGAGGGATATCAATTTTGCCTGTATATGATTGGAAACGGGGAATTGGCGGAGAGCCTGCAAGTCAAAGTAAACGAGGAAGGACTTGAAAGCTGTGTTTACATGCTGGGCAGTATGAAACCGGCAGAAGTGCGGGACTATATGGAAAAGAGCGAAATCTTTTTGTTCACCTCGGACCGGAAAGAGGGATGGGGTGCGGTGCTGAATGAGGCGATGAATTCAGCCTGCGCTGCGGTTGCAAGTCACGCAATAGGAGCGGCTCCCTTTTTAATTCAGGACGGGCAGAATGGATTTATCTATCAGGATGGGAATATAGAAGAACTTTATCAGAAAACAAAGTGGCTGTTAGATCATCCTGCAGAAAGAAAACAGTTCGGAGAAAAGGCATATCAGACAATATCAAAGGAATGGAATGCAAAAAAAGCTGCGGATAAGTTTATTCAGCTTTGCTATAGAGTTCTCTCGGGGAAAGAAAGTCCGGATTTGTATGCAGAGGGAGTGTGCAGCCGGGCAGAAATTTTAAAGGATAATTGGTATCAAAATGAAAAGAATCATTAAATGGCTCCATTTAAAGGGAGTGAAAAGAACAATTTACTTTTTTCTTGTGAATCATGTCTATGCAGGAACAAAGCACTTTGAAATAAAGCGCAGATTGCTAAAATCACTTGGATTTGAAATTGGAGAAAACACGAAAATTGTCGGACCGATTGTCTGTACAGGGCAGCTGAAAATAGGCAAAAACTGCTGGATTGGAAAGAGTTTTCTTGTCAATGGAAGTGGCACCGTTGTGATTGGGGATAACTGTGATATCGCACCTGAGGTGACGTTCCAAACAGGAAGTCATAGTATTGGAACAGCAGTACG
>CAKSJF010000119.1 GCA_934462945.1 uncultured Clostridia bacterium
CTGGAATACGTTATGATTCCGAATTATGAGGAAACGATCCGGTATATCACGATGAAATTAGATGAAAATGAACGCGGCAATATCACAAGGCTGATGAAAGTTAAGGATATGATGATCGCAGAAAATATCGAGGAAAAACATAAGGAAAATTAAAAGAAACGCCGCAAAATGAGCGGCGTTTCTTTTAGTTTGGACACGGATACCAAAAAGCATCATATTTTCCGTCGGTGCTGCCAGAAAACTTGAGCCACAGCGTTCCGTCCTCGCCGATTTGATAGTCTAAAACGTCTTTAAACCCGGAGGTTGGGAAGGAATAGGTTGTTCTGGAGTTAAAGGTTGGGGCAGAGTAGAGATGTCTTGACTCTGAGACGTAGCGTCCGTTTTTCAGATAGGCTTTTGCCTGTTTTCTGGTGTACTCCAATTCACCTGAAAAGTGCAGTTTAATCCATTGCTCAACTTCTGCCGCGGTTAGTTTGCGGTCATTGTATGTAATGTGATCCACTGTTACGGACTGATCTTCCGGGCTCAGACAAAACGTCACTTCTGTTACATTATCTGTGCAGTGGCGGAATAAGCGTCCGGTTATATACCGTGTTTTGTTTTTGTAGTCAGAGTATATGGCTTTAAAATTCCGCGGATCGTTGTCTGAAAGAAACCAAGCGATGCCATATCCGTCGTTTTCGTCTATCTCATCATAGATATTCCCGATGGTTTTATCAGGATATTGTGCGAGCACTCCGTTTTTTACAAGCCGGATCACGCGCCACTTCTCATGATTGTAATGGGTATCAATGATCTTTGATGCGATTTGAGAGCCGGCAGAAAAGAATGCAAACGTGCACAGAAGAAGCGTGAAGCAGCGGATTGATTTGGGAGCGCTTTTTTCTGTTATGCCGGTTGACGGAGTACCTTTTTTGCTGATAACGGAGGTTGTGATCATGTCGGTCAGAATGGCGGCGAATGCAGAAACTGCTGAAAGAATAAACAGACATGATATGACAATTGCCACACCGGAATTCAGAAAATGTCCATATCTAGCTAAGATATAAAAAGTATAAAAATTTAAAAAAGTCAGGGCCTCAGAAAGGAATAAAGTAATCCATACAGAATACCTGCGGCGAAAGGTAATCAGGCTTTTGTCTTTTCTGCGTACAAACATGAAAATTCCAAGCAGGCACGCTGCCAGAGCGGACAGAGCAGCAAAGAAAGAAACACAATGTCGTGGAAAAGACCATACCCAAAAGCCTACCGTGCCGGGAGTGTATCCATTATAAACCAGGAAGACCGTATATATTACGCCCAGAATTCCGACCAGCCCATGCAGAATTCCGGTCACAAGCCAGACAATTCTGGAAGTGTTCATTGTCCGGAGGAGCTTTTTGCGCCTGAAATTTTCCCGGTTTTCTTCTATTATTTTCTGGATATTCGGGTCGATTGGTTTCCATTGACCGGATGGCTGTCCGGCAGGAACGGGATTTTGCAGCGCAGCTCCGCAGAATTTGCAGAATTGGCTTCCAGGCTCGTTTTCTTTTCCGCATTTTTGACAAAACATTTCATGTTCCCCCTTTCTCTTATTGCTGCACATACTGTCTCTGCGACAGAAACTGCTGTTCAATCTGTATAAACTGTGCTTCATTTGTCAGAACAAAGCTTCTGATTGTGAATGCATAAATCGAACCGGCAATGCCGATAATACCGCCAAAGAAAATATTGTAAATCAGTGTGGCAATCAGACTTCCGACTGGCATAAAACGATTGACGATCCCCGCTGGATTTTGCAGAACTTCCCGGCTGTATTTAAAATTGGCAGTGCTGATAATGGTGTTAAAGATCGCAACAAGAATCATGAGAATTCCCATCACAAACGCAGAGGTTTCATCTGAATCATACATGCCGCTGTTCTGAATGATGAGAATCAGACCGAAAATATATTGAATACAGGCAATCACAGTCCAGATAATCGCATCTGTCCTGACCTTTCCGGACAATTGCTCAACAATGTTTTTTTGCGGCGGATAATATGGCTGATTTGGCGGATAGACAGGCTGTACGGGCGGTGCATAATGAAATTGCTGACCCGCAGTCTGATAGGGCGGGGCGGAATAGACCGGCTGTGCCGGTTCTGCCGGGGCGTCCTCTAAGGACTTTCCGCATTTCGGACAAAACTTTGTATCCTCTGTTAACTGATTTCCGCATTTCGGACAAAATGACATCGTAAATTCCTCCTTATTCATCTTCTAAGTATTGTGCATGTGACAATGCATAATTTCTGTTAAATAAATCAAATACTGCTCCGGCAACCCCAATGACAGCTCCGAACAGTGCATTTAATACGATAAATATAATGCTTGTAGACAACATTTTATCATATTCCCAAACGATTCCGCGCTGCCTGGACAGCACCCGTTTTACCCGTTGGAATGAGCAATAGGCGCCATAACCGTTATAAGCGGCTAATGCCAAAATCAGCACACCTCCTAAGCCTAATGGAATTTCTAAAAGGCTTCCCAAAAGTGACAGCCCGGTCACAGTCAGAAGTCCGAGTGCTCCCTGTAGACTGGCAATCACAGTCCAGACAATTGCCGATGCTCTTTCGCGGTCCGCCAGGGTTTGCGTAGGCGTCTTTTGGTATGGACGGTAATAATTTTCCTGATACTGCGTTTGGTATGAATTTGGGATTTGTGAGGTTCTTGTACCGCAGCCGGGACAGAATTGATCGTTATCATCCAGTTTTTTTCCGCAGTTCCTGCAATAGTTTTCCATTGTTTTTTCCTCCTTTACGCGCTTTTCTTTGAAAATTCTATAAATATTTCGGGACTGACATTCAGAGCAAAGCAAATCATACGCAGATCCTCAGCATACATTTTCTGCTTCCCGGTCAGAATTGCCTGAAATTCCTCCGGGGTTATGCCGCATTTTGTTGCCAAGGCGATCTGATTAATATTGTGCTTTGTTATGTATATCAGAACCTTTTCATACACATGCATTCTGATTTCCTCCTTTCCAGATTACAGAATCACTGTATTAATTAGTATTATATAACAGAAAATCTGTTATGTCAAGTAGTTTTCAATAATTTCTGAATCTTCATTGACGAGTGAAAGAATTTCTGATATAATAGGTTAAGAAGCTGTAAGGAGTGATGGTGATGGGGTATGAAATCGGCAAGAGAATCAGCCAATACCGAAAGCAGAATCATATGTCGCAGAAAGAATTAGCAGAAAAAATCGGAGTGTCCGGCTCGCGGCTTTCCAACTGGGAGCAGGGGATTAACCGTCCGGATGTTGATTTGCTTTCTGCGATTTGCAGCGCTTTGCAGGTATCGCCAAGTGAACTTCTGGATATTCATCTTGACCGGAATGAATTTACTGCGCATGAACAGAAGCTGATTTTTGCATACCGGGAGCATACGAAAATGCAGCATGCTGTGAATGTGCTTTTGGGATTAGAAGATCCGCTGGCGGAATAGAGACTTATTCTAAAAAAGCTTTCTCAAAGTAAATGCAGTTCGTGTATGACACCAATGCATTTACTTTGAAAATTTACTTTTCTCTATAAAATATAAAAAATAAGAAAAAACACTTGACTTTTGAAAGATTTCCTGGTATAATGAATGAGATGAGAAGTGACATCTTTTTTTT
>CAKSJF010000120.1 GCA_934462945.1 uncultured Clostridia bacterium
TCTTGATTATTCCTACACTTTGCAAAAAATACCCGCATTTTTACTGACCTTCTTGTTTCTGTTGAGGAAGCTATGAATAAATAGGCTTTCACGGCTATTTGAAGTGAATATTTGAGAATTTAATGTTAGACACATCATTTCGGGATTTTCCCTTATGATGTGTCTAACTTTTATGTAACGAATCTATAGAATAAAAAATCAATAGTTTTTTTAAGATAATGTGACAAAAGGTAAATTGAATGCTTCAAAAGCAAAAAAGCACCCCACACCAGCTATTATAGCGGCGTGGGGTTTGTCATACACTGACCAATTTTTTCAGGGTTTGGGTTGGAGGGTCAGTGTATATAAAGTGTATCATACACTTTACACTATATATTGTATCACATGGAAACAGTTTTGTCAAATAAATTTAGAACATTTTTGTTAAAATAGAAAAAACCACCCAATCCCATTCCAAGTCCCCCTAAGGGGGCAGAGTGATTTCTTCAAGCGGTGCTATCCGATTGTATAAGAGCATTAATATCCCATATATTACACTTCTTGTCAATATTTCTTTTAAAAAAAAGAAAAGCTAAAAACTCTTTTTTCTGAGTTTTCAGCTTTAACTTTTGCCTTTGCTACACCGTTACAGTTAATTTTCATATTTTTTTTAATAATGTTCTTATCAAGTGATAACTTTCTGAAAAGCGTATTATATGGCTTATGTAACTGTCGAAAATCAGAGGAGGTTATCATTATCCTTCTGACGGAAAAACTAATCATCCTGCCCTGGATATACTTTTTCCAATGCATCTTCAACCGTTCTCGCCATTTGAACGATATCCGCGCTGGATAGTGAGACTGATTCGCTATCGGTTAAGCGATTCAATTCCCGCTGCATTTTCAATGTTTCTTGTAGATTCATGAAAAATTCCACCTCCTTATTTTATTCCCGAACAGCCTTTTGAGCTTTTATTTCGGTTTGTATTATTATTTTACACCATATACTAAAAATTGTCAAGATCTTTTTGCAAAAACTTCCATAATTTGATCGACACGATTTGCGCTTTTTCGCACAGGGACAAATTCCGACAAAAATCAGGGATACAAAAAATGTAAAATCCATAAAACAAACCCGGCGACATACTCTCAGCAACACTTTTCGGGTCAGAATAAAAACAGGTCGAAATCCGCCAAATACGCGAATTTCGACCTCAAATATATAATCTTAAATTGTTCTGTACCCTTTTTGATGATTTTGCAACCGCTTATTCTTTTTTAGCAGCCTCCTCAATCACCTTATTTGCCACCTGAACCGGAGCAGGATCGTAACGGACAAATTCAAAGGTAAAGCTGCCGCGTCCCTGGCTCATAGATCTGAGATCGGTTGCGTATTTAAACATTTCGGACATTGGCACTTCTGCCTCCACCAAGCTCAATCCCTCACGGTCGCTCTCGCCCATGCCCATGATCTGACCCCGGCGCTTATTAATATCACCGATAATGTCACCCATAATAGCCTCCGGAATATACACTTTCAGATTTCCGATCGGCTCTAACAAAACCGGATTTGCCTGCTGCAAGCCAGCCTTATAGGCAATGGTTGCCGCCATTTTAAATGCCATTTCAGAGGAATCTACCGGATGGTACGATCCGTCTAACAGGGTTGCTTTTAAATTCACAACCGGATAGCCGGCTAAAACACCATGCTCTGCCGCATCACGCAAGCCTTTTTCCACTGCCGGGAAATAGTTCTTCGGAACACTTCCGCCGAATACCTGCTCCTCAAAGGTCAGATCCTCGGAAAGTCCCGGTTCAAATTCAATCCAGACATGCCCATACTGACCGTGACCGCCGGATTGCTTTTTATGCTTGCCCTCCACCTTTACCTTACTGCGGATTGTTTCTCGGTAAGGTACAATCGGTGTTTCCAGCTTCATATCCACACCGTATTTTGCTTTTAACTTCTGCGTTAAAACATCCAAATGCTGCTCGCCCTGTCCGTTTATAAGTGTTTGCTTGGTTTCCGGATTTGTGGTTACCGTAAAGGTCTGATCCTCCTCATTGAGCTTGGAAAGTCCGGAAATAATTTTTTCCTCCTCACCCTTTGCAATCGGCAGAATCGCCATCGAAAGCACCGGAGCAGGGAAATCGATGCCGCTTAAGATAATATTTTTATTATCTGCACAAAGCGTATCTCCGGTTTTGGTACGGTCAAGCTTTGCCACAACACCAATATCTCCGGCAGGCACACGCTCCACATCAATTTGCTTTTTCCCGCGGAGCATAAATACTTTACCGATTTTTTCGCTGATTCCTTTATTCGGATTATAGAGCACGCTGTCAGAGTGAACGTCTCCGGAATAAACGCGGAACACCGACATTTTTCCAACATACGGGTCACTGATGGTCTTAAAGACGATTGCCGCCGTAGTATCGGTTTCCTCCTGCACCACCTCAATCGGTGCTCCTGTTTTTGCATCGTGCGCAATTTCTGCAATCTCGTTCGGATTTGGCAGATATTTTCCAATTCCGTCCATTAAGCTGCGCACACCGATATTCTTTAACCCCGATCCGCAGTAAACCGGATAAATACTTCCCTCCTTGACGCCGCGCCGGATTGCCTTTTTTATCTCATCAAATGTAAATTCCTCGCCGTTAAAGTACTTATTCATGAGCGCGTCGTCCGTTTCTGCAACCGCCTCCATAATCATATCCCGAAGCGGTGCAATGACCTCATCCATGCCCTCCGGCACGGGAATATCCACACGGTCCTGTCCCTCATAGCGCCGCGCCGTCATATCGATAATATCCACAAATCCTTTAAACTCGTTTCCCTCACGAATCGGATATACAAACGGAGTGACCGCCTTTCCGAACACTTCTTTCATCTGCTCCAGTGTCTGCTGATAATTTGCACGCTCATCATCAATTTTATTGACAAAGAACATGATCGGAACATCCTTTTGCCGTGCATATTTAAACACCTGCTCTGTTCCGACCGAAACACCGCTCCTGCCGCTTAGGGTAATCAGAGCGGAATCTGCTGCACGCAGTCCCTCCTTTACCTCGCCGACAAAATCGAAAAATCCCGGCGTATCCAGCATATTATATTTCATACCCTTCCATTCAATCGGTGCGATTGCCGTGGAAATGGATGCTTTTCTTCTGATTTCATCCGGGTCAAAGTCACATACTGTATTTCCGTCTGCCACCGTTCCAATCCGGTCGATACAGCCGCTGTTATAGAGCATTGCCTCTAACAGAGATGTTTTTCCTGCCTTTCCGTGACCCATCACCGCCACATTTCTGATCGCGTCCATCGCATAGCTTTGCATAAATTTTTCCTCCTTCTTTTTTTTAATATAATATTTGAAGTTACAATCCCTCAGTCACCTACCGGTGACAGATTCTCGCTGCGGCTCGGTCACACCGCGGTTCTGACCGTCCCCCGGACGGTCATTCATTGCCGCGCTGCCGCTTTGCTACCCTTTACTCAAGGGAGCCATTATAAGTGCAATTGTTTTATGTTCTTTGCTGACAGTATCTCGCTGCGGCTCGGTCACACCGCGGTTCTGACCGTCCCCC
>CAKSJF010000121.1 GCA_934462945.1 uncultured Clostridia bacterium
ATTCCTCCCCGCGCATACGGGATGTACCGCCGGCATACCAGAAATGAACCGGGTCTGCATGAAGCTGTCTGCAAAAATCCATGTTTTGTCACCTCACTATTAGTATAGCACTTCTTTGCAGAAATTGCAATATCTTATACTAAAAATGCAATTGTAATTGTAAATATAGCGTGATATACTAAAGAAAACGGAGGGATATTATGAAAATAAAAGAACTAATTTTAGAAAAAAAGATCATTGCAATTGTGCGCGGCATCGATCAAAGCGCACTATTGCCTCTTGCGGAATCACTCTATGCCGGCGGAATCCGGCTGATGGAGATAACCTTTGACCAAAGCGGAGCATGCCCGGAGGAGAAAACGGCAGAGGGGATTTCGCTTTTGTCGCACGAAATGAGAGGGAAAATGGAGGTTGGCGCAGGAACAGTGCTAACCAAAAAGCAGGTGCAGCTTGCCAAGGATGCAGGTGCAGAATATATTATTTCTCCGGATACAAACCCGGAGGTAATCCGCAAAACCAAGAGATTGGAAATGCTTTCGCTGCCGGGAGCATTTACCCCAAGCGAGGCGCAATGTGCCTATGCTGCCGGTGCGGATTTTGTAAAGCTCTTTCCGATCGGAAGTATGGGGATAGAATACATCAAAGCAATTTTAGCGCCGCTTTGCCACATTCCAGTCTTAGCGGTCGGCGGTGTGGATGAAAAGAATATGCCGGAGTATCTGAAAACCGGAGTCAGCGGTTTTGGAATCGGCTCAACATTGATTCGGAAGGACTGGATAGCGGAGGGACGCTTTGATCTGCTGACGGCACATGCAAAAGTCTACACAAACGTTATTGAGGAGTGGAATCATGTACATAGTCATTGACGGAGGAACCACCAACACCCGGATTTATACGGTGGAGCATTCTCAGGTCACCGAATGTGCGCGCGCAGAGGTCGGTGCAGGAAAACCGGAGGATCTTTCGGAATTTGTCCGGGACACGCTCAAAAAGCTACCGCAGCCGGACGCTGTGATCGCCTCCGGCATGATCACCAGCGCGTCCGGACTTTATGAACTGCCGCATTTAAAAGCGCCGGCAGGCATCCGTGAGCTGCACCGCGGCATAAAACGCGTCATTCTTCCGGAAATCAGCCGTTTTCCGATTTATTTTATTCCTGGTGTGCGCACAGATCAGGATATGATGCGCGGCGAGGAAACCGAGCTTGCCGGACTTTCCAAAGCATTTTCCCCGGATTCAGCCTATATTCTGCCCGGCACGCATTCCAAATGCATTCAAACAGATCAGGAGGGCAGAATTTCAGACTTTTTCACACTCCTGACCGGAGAGCTTCTTTCTGCGGTGAAAACAAGCACCATTGCAGGGAAAAGCTTTGATTTTTATGAAGAATTTATCGGGCAGTATTTAAAAGCAGGCTTTGACGCCTGCAAAACAACCGGAATCAACGCTGCCCTGTTTCAGTGCCGGACACTCGCAATTCTGCACCACTGCACAAAACAGGAGATTTACAGCTTTTGTCTGGGAGCAGTTCTATGCCCGGAGGTGGAACGGATTCTCCGGATTTCCGCAAAAAAAATATGGATTGGCGGAAAAAAAGAACTTCGCATCCCCGAAGCTCTCTTATTAAAAACATATTCTCAAAAGGAAATCTGCTGTCTGCCGGAGGAAGTCTGTCAAAATGCAGCCGCCCTCGGAGCAGTCCGGATTTTTGAAACCGAACCGTAAAAGCAGATCACGCTTTTTCTGATTTTCCCTTTTTCTGCGGAGCATAATCCCTCATGCCCTCTACCGCGCCGCCGGCAACTGCCCACAGATACAAGCTGGCGACGCTGCCATAGGGGCTGAAACGTCTGCGGTATTTTTCAAAAAGCGGTTTTGTGATATTACGGTGATGATACACCATCCGAAGTCCGCGCTGAATCGCCAGGTCGTCAAAGCTGAAAATATCCGGACGCTGCATACAAAACAGCAGAATCATCTCCGCCGTCCATACCCCGATTCCTTTCAAGGTGACCAGCGCCTGTTCTGCGTCCTTGTCCGACTGCTTCCAGATTCCGTCCAGGTCAAATTCTCCGCTTTTCACTTTTTGCGCAAAATCCATGATATACTCTGCTTTCCGAAAGGTCATTCCAAAGCTTTGCAGTTTTTCCACACCCAACTCTGTCACACCATCCGCATCCAATACCCCGGTATTTTCACGCACCCTCTGCCAGATGGTTGCCTGCGCCTTGGTGGAAATCTGCTGACCAATGATATGATGCACCACGGAAGAAAACAAATCCGGATCTGTCTCGCGGTCAATATGTCCGATCTGGTCGATCACCGCTCCCAGCCTCTGATCCTTATGTTTTAAATATTCCACCGCTTCATTCCCATATTCAAAGTACATGCTTTTCACCTCATGAACGAAAAAGCTTATTCATTCTCATAAACAGAACGCTTTAAAACGCCTATGTAGTGAAGATTTCTTAAATATTCCTGATAATCCAACCCATATCCGACTACAAACTCATCCGGAATGGAAATGCCGGAATACTCCACCTCAACCTCGGTGACACGCCGCTCCGGCTTATCCAGAATGGTGCAGATCCGGACAGACTTCGCGTTTCTTCCGCGCAGCAGCTCTTTCAGCTTAAAGAGCGTGTTTCCGCTGTCGATAATATCCTCAATAATCAGCACGTTTTTCCCCTCAATGCTGGTGGTCAGATCCTTTTTCACATTAATGAAGCCGGAGGAGGTTGTCCCCTGACCATAGCTTGAAACCTGCATAAAATCCATCTGAACCGGCATCGCAAGATGACGCATCAGGTCGGACGCAAAGACCATGCTCCCCTTTAAAATCACCACTAAAAGCAGCGGCTCCTCGCCATAGTCCTCATTAATTTTCTGTGCTAAACGGAACACCGCCTCCTGCACCTGTGTTTCTGAAATCAATATCCGGTCAATATCCGGATGCAGCAATGGTTTAATCATCTTATCCCCCACCTTATAAATTTAAAAAATTTTTTACCACCTGATCGCCCATCCTTGTCAGAGACGAATTCAGGTATACATTCAGCGCATATAACCCGGACGGTGTACCGTCTTCGCGCAGAAATTCAATTGCAATAATCTCCCCTGCCTCAGAACGTGAGATGCAGCGCAGAAATCCCGGCATGGTTGTCTCGTCAATGCCGACCGGCATACCGCGGCAAATTGTGATCACATGCTCCAGACTTCGGTAAATCGGTACTTCCGGATCTACCACGGCAAGCTCCTGCTTGCCCTCGGAACAATTTTCCAGCGGAATACACGTTCCGTCCAGCGTTTTTATAACTGCCTCAAAGCCCTCCAGTACGCCTAAGAGCGGAATCCCGGATGCCGCGGCATATTCCACTGCCGAGGCGGCTCGTAAGCTATCCTCTGTCAATATGATTTTTTCAGCCTCTCCAAGCTCACATTCTGCCGTGATCTGACTGGAAAACTGACTAAAATAATCATATTGCTCCTTATCGCCAATATACAGTATCATAAATAACTCCTTTTTTGTGAAAAATGACTTGA
>CAKSJF010000122.1 GCA_934462945.1 uncultured Clostridia bacterium
TTTTCAATGTACAATCTTTGGTTGCTTTAGCAACCTACTCTCTTTCGACAGCTTGATTATTATATCACATTCATCAATGCTTGTCAAGGGTTTTTTCAAAACTTTTTTAAAAAGTTTTTCTGAGCTTTCCCTCGCCGCCCTCTCATCAGGCGACTTATATATCATACTACATTTTTCCCCATTTGTCAACACTTTTTTTAAAAAAATTTCAACTTTTTTTATTCTTCATACATCTTGTGTAAAAAGAAAAAGCACAGCGCTATATATAGTGCTATGCCTTTTCAAGTGTAAACGTGAACTTTGTAAACTTTGCGCCGCTGCCCTCTTTTGGTTCGGAGCTATCCACCCAAATCTGCTGTTTATGCAGGGTGATAATATTTTTCACAAAGGACAAACCCAAGCCTGCGCCCTTTTTATCTCCGGTTCTGGAACGGTCTGTTTTATAGAACCGGTCAAAAATATGCGGAATACTCTCCTTTTCAATTCCGATTCCGAAATTTCCAATGCTGACATACGCGTATTCATCCTTTGCCCAGGTTGAAATCAATATTTTAGTGTTTTCAAAGCTGAACTTAACCGCGTTATCCAATATATTGATCACAACGCGCCGGATCGCATCCTGATCCGCTAAAACCATGATCACATCCTTTGAGAAATCGACCTCTAATTCCAGTCCCTTGTCGCTGATGCGCTGTTCCAGCTGAATAATGCAAAGCCGGATCAATTCATTAATATCGAACTTCTTAATATCCAGCTTATATTCCGAGGAACTCATTTTCGACATTTCCAGCATATCATTTGTAAGCTTTGTCAAACGCACCGACTCGTCATAGGCAATCTGCAAATATTCCCGTTCTTTTTCCGGCGGAATGGTTCCATCCAGAATACCGCCGATAAACCCGGAAATTGAAGTCATAGGGGTGCGCAGCTCATGCGAAACATCCGAAACAAAGCTTGAGCGCATTTCCTCCAGCCGTTCCAGGTTATCCGCCATATAGTTGAAGCTTGAGGCAAGCTGTCCGATTTCATCTGCACTTTCCACCTTGATCCGGTTTTCAAATTTTCCGGACGCAATTTTATTCACCGCCTGATTGATTTTCTTGATCGGCGCAGAAAGTCTCTTTGACTGAATATATACTAATATAAATGCCAGAATAATCGCCGCAAAAGATGAGAAGATCAGCATATTCATAAATTCCAGCACCGTTTTATTCATATCCGGCAAAGGCGTATTAAAATACATACCGCCAAAAACCCGGTTCTGATAGTGAATCGGGATTCCGACCACAAACACCTTTTTTGCGTAATAATTTCCGAAATAAGTTCTGGTGGTGATGGTTTTTCCAGAAAGAACTCCCTGCACCAGATCGGACGGCACACGCTGGACGTTATTGGTGGACGCGCAGACCTTTCCGTACTGATCCACCACCGTAATATCCGAATTGGTCAGCTCCGACCAGGAGCTTAGCATATTATCATACATCGCCTGCGACCGCGGCTGATCACTTTCAATTTGCAGCATAATCGTCAGATATTCAATATTTGCCGAGGTTTTGACCGCCATCTGATATTGCTTGGTGGCAATATAGTTATTCAGAAAAATGGTCATTGCAACCGACACCGACGTCAGGACGATAAACAAAATCATCACGTTCGTCCAAAAAAGCCGCTTAAAAATGGAGCGATACATTTATCTCACCTCAAATTTATAGCCGACACCCCAGACAGTTTTTAACTGCCAGTTTCCCTCAACACCTTCTAATTTTTCACGCAGACGCTTAATATGCACGTCCACCGTCCGGGAATCTCCGAAATAGTCAAAACCCCAGACCTCCTCTAAAAGCTGTTCCCTGGTGAAAACACGGTTGGGATTCGAGGCAAGATAATATAACAGTTCAAGCTCTTTGGGCGGAATTTCAATAATTTTTCCGTTCAGCTTTAATTCATAATTGGAAAGATTAACCGAAAGATTCTGAAAGCTGATTTCCTGCGTCGCCTTAGAATCCTTTGCTTCAAACCGGCGCAGCACCGCTTTCACACGTGCCACCAGCTCCTTGGTGTCGAACGGCTTCACCATATAATCATCCGCTCCCAGCTCCAATCCCAGTACCTTATCAAAGGTTTCACCCTTCGCTGTCAGCATAATAATCGGAACATCGCTCGTTTTCCGGATTTCCCGGCAAACCTGCCAGCCATCCATTTCCGGCATCATAATATCCAGAATAATCAGCGCCGGCACCTCATTTTTGAATTTTTCCAAAGCAATTTTTCCGTTTGGCGCACAGACAGTTGCAAAGCCTTCCTTATCTAAATACAGTCGGATCAATTCCGAAATATTTGCATCGTCATCAACAATCATAATTTTATGCGCAGACATGTTACCACCTCATTCATTTTTTTATTATTGTATCATAATTTTTGTAAAAATCCAATACTTTCTTATGAAATTTATAAAAAATTTACGAGAGACTTTGATATGCGGTTGTTTTTTGGGGCGAATAGTGGAAAACTTTCTTATAGAGCCGGGAAAAATAATTATAATTGGAATATCCAAGGTACAAGGCAATGTTCTGAAGCGACATCTCACCTCTTAAAATCATCTCGCGTGCCACCAGCATTTTCTGCTCCTGCACATAGGAAACAGCCGTTTTTCCGGTTTCATGCTTAAATAACCACGCCCCGTATTCCTTTGACAGGCGCACCTCCTGACATAAATCACAAAGCGAGATCGGCTCTGTAATATGCATCGCAACATAGCGAAACATCTTCTGTATATACGGATTTACCGAAACCTGTTCATTTAACCGAATCATCTCATACAAAACCGCATTTAGAACACTGGCGCACTTCTCTTGATCATAATTCCGATTCAGTAAATTCGGGAACGGGAATGCCGCTAAAAGTTTCCGGATTTCCTCCGTCACAATTCCGGGCATATATTCCGGCAGCGATATTTGTTTCCCCGGCAGAAAGAAAAAATTGTAGCTTACATACCGGAAATTTCCTTTTGCACCCTCCCGCGCGCGCACCGTTCCCGGCAGGAGAAGCATTGCGTCATTTTTTCTGAGCGTGTATTTTTTTTCATTTGCATAATAAACCATTGTACCGTCCAAAACAAAGGTCAGATCGTAATACGGAATTGCAAAAGCCGGTATTTCAACACAATAATCTGTTTTCGTATTTGCAAACTGCAAAATGGAATCTACCAAAAAAGCAATCATATATTTCTCTCCTAAAATCGTACTAAAAAACTCTCAAATTCTTAAAATTGTTCATAGATTTTAAATGAATTACTTGCTATAATATGAATATAACACAGATATGAATATCTGTCAACCACTTAATATTGTGCAAGGAGTGAAACAACATGAAAATTTTATTTCAGGGTGATTCTATCACCGACGCAAAAAGAACAGATATCGGACTTGAAGGGTTCTTTGGAGCAGGATATGTGCTGCTTATAAAATCTCATCTTGAGTTTTCGGAACCTG
>CAKSJF010000123.1 GCA_934462945.1 uncultured Clostridia bacterium
GGCTGATTCGCGAGGGGTGCAACCGGAGCATGACCTCCATGCAGGGGATTGGGTACAAGCAGTTTCTTGATTATTGGCACGGACTCAGCACGAAAGATGAAATGATCCGGATTGTGAAACGGGATTCCCGGCGGTATGCTAAGCGGCAGATCACCTGGTTTCGGAGAGATCCGCGCATCCATTGGCTGGACGCAGAAAACGACCCGATCCGGCAGGCAGAGCAGTTATGCGATGAATTTTTAGAGACAAATTGATAATACGAAAAATATAGTAAAACAAGAACAAAGAAAGGAAATTGCAAATGGATAAAGTAAAAATGATAGCACAGGCTTTATACGATAAAAAGGCGACTGAGATTGATATTTTGGATATTACTGAATTAACCTCGTTAGGAAACTATTTTATTATCTGCACCTGCTCCTCCACAACGCAGGTTCGCGCGTGTGTGAACGAGGTGGAAGAAAAAATGGCAGAGGCAGGCATTCATCCGACACATAAAGAGGGCTATCAGGGCGGCAGCTGGGTTCTGATGGACTTCACCGATGTGATTGTGCATGTCATGCTCCGGGAAACAAGAGAATTTTACGCACTGGAGCGTCTGTGGGATGACGCACCGCGTGTTTCGGTTGAGCTGGAATAGAAAACAGGATGTAAAAGGAGGGTGTGGTACTCTTTTTACGTCCTTATTTTTTGCCTTTTTGGGGGATATTTCTTAGAATATAAGATAAAAAATACCTTTATAAAGGTATTTTTAATTGACAATTAAAAATATTTATGCCGCAATTGGTTATAATTATTCACTTTGGATTGTTAAGGTAGTATCTCCTGCAGAATGTGTACTCATTCAAAAACCGTGATAAATCTGTGAAAAACTATTGTATTTTTCGGGAAAATATGATACAATGGAAAACAAAGACAGTATTTTTTGATATTTGAAGAATCAGAAATTTTCCGGCGGGGGTGTTGCCGGGTGAATTTAGAATCGATAGGAAGGAACAGGAAAATGAGCAGCTATCAATTTCACGAAATCGAAAAAAAATGGCAGGACAAATGGGCAGAGGCAGATTGCTTTCATGCGGAGACCGGGAGTGAAAAACCGAAGTTTTACACGTTGATTGAATTTCCGTACCCCTCCGGCGCAGGACTGCATGTCGGGCATCCGAGAAGCTACACGGCGCTGGATATTATCGCGCGGAAACGCCGGATGGAGGGTTATAATGTGCTCTATCCGATCGGCTGGGACGCATTCGGACTGCCGACAGAGAATTTTGCGATTAAAAACAAGATTCATCCGAAAATTGTTACAAAGAACAATATTGCAAACTTTACCCGTCAGTTGAAAATGCTCGGCTTTTCCTTTGACTGGGATCGCGAAGTCAATACTACCGATCCGGAATATTACAAGTGGACGCAGTGGATCTTTTTAAAGCTGTTTGAAAAAGGCTTGGCATACAAGCAGGAAATGCCGATCAACTGGTGTACCGGCTGCAAGGTCGGACTTTCCAATGAGGAGGTTGTAAACGGCGTTTGCGAGCGGTGCGGCAGCGAGGTGGTTCAGCGCAGAAAGAGCCAGTGGATGCTGAAAATTACGGAATATGCACAGCGTCTGATTGACGATCTGGACGATGTCAACTATATTGAAAAGGTAAAAACACAGCAGAAAAACTGGATCGGACGTTCGGAGGGTGCAGAGGTGAAATTCCAGCTGTCCAGCGGAGACGAGATGGTGGTTTATACCACACGCTGCGATACCTTATTCGGTGCGACCTATGTGGTGCTGTCGCCGGAGCACAGCCTGGTGCAGAAATTAAAGCCGCAGATTACGAACTGGGATGCGGTGGAGGATTATATTGTGCAGGCAAGCAAAAAATCTGAATTTGAAAGAACCGAGCTTGCAAAGGACAAAACCGGTGTTGCCTTAGAGGGGGTTTATGCCATTAACCCGGCAAACGGAAAAAAGCTTCCGGTCTGGATTTCTGATTATGTGCTTGTGACTTATGGAACGGGCGCTATTATGGCTGTTCCTGCACATGACACGCGTGACTGGGAATTTGCAAAGAAATTTCATTTGCCGATTGTCGAGGTGGTAGCCGGCGGAGAAAATGTACAGGAGGAACCCTATATCAATGTTGCGGACGGAACGATGGTAAACTCCGGATTTTTAGACGGACTGAGTGTGAAAGAGGCAATTCCTGCCATGCTCAAGTGGTTAGAGGAAAAGGGATTAGGAAAGAAAAAAGTAAACTTCAAGCTGCGCGACTGGGTATTCTCCCGTCAGCGTTACTGGGGAGAGCCGATTCCGTTGGTACACTGCGATAAATGTGGCTGGGTGGCAATTCCGGAAAGCGAGCTTCCGCTGGAGCTGCCGGAAATTGAAACCTTTGAGCCGGGCGAAAACGGAGAATCTCCGCTTGCGAAGGCATATGACTGGATTGAGACAACCTGTCCGCACTGCGGAGGACCGGCACACCGGGAAACAGACACTATGCCGCAGTGGGCAGGATCAAGCTGGTACTTCCTGCGCTATATGGATCCGCACAACAGCGAGGCTTTAGCGTCGAAGGAGGCTTTAGACTACTGGTGTCCGGTAGACTGGTACAACGGCGGTATGGAGCATACTACTCTGCACCTGCTCTATTCACGTTTCTGGCATAAGTTCTTATATGATATTGGTGTTGTTCCGACCAAAGAGCCGTACATGAGAAGAACCTCCCACGGTATGATTCTGGGCGAAAATAATGAGAAAATGTCCAAATCACGCGGAAATGTGGTCAATCCGGACGAGGTGGTAAATGAATTTGGTGCAGACGCATTCCGTACCTATGAAATGTTTATCGGCGCATTTGATCAGTCTACGCCGTGGTCACAGCAGGGGCTGCGCGGCTGCTATAAATTTATGGAGCGTGTGTGGAATTTGCAGGATATGCTGACCGGGGAGGAAGAAATTTCTCCGGAGATGGAAAAGCTGATCCACAAAACCATTAAAAAAGTCGGCGAGGACTATGAACGGATGAAATTCAACACCGGAATTGCCGCGCTGATGAGTTTAGTAAATGAATTTTACCGTTTGGGCAGAGTGACAAAGGGCGAACTGCGCATTTTAATTACGCTCTTAAATCCGGTTGCTCCGCATATGACGGAGGAGCTTTGGGAAAAGTATGGAACAGGCGGATTTTTATCGCTTGCACCCTGGCCGGTATATGACGAAGAAAAAACCAAGGATGACGAGGTGGAAATCGTCTTGCAGATTAACGGCAAGGTGCGCGATAAGATGATGGTTGCAGCCGGAATGGATCGGGATGCTTTGCAGGAATTTGTGATGCAGAGCGATTCGGCAAAACGGTTGATTGGTGAGAAAACAGTTGTCAAGGTGATTGCTGTTCCGCAGAAATTAGTGAATATTGTTGTAAAATAATGAACCAAAGAACTGCCGGGACGGATCGGCAGTTCTTTTCAGATAGCGAGGAGAGAGGAA
>CAKSJF010000124.1 GCA_934462945.1 uncultured Clostridia bacterium
CAGCGCGGCAATGAATGACCGTCCGGGGGACGGTCAGAACCGCGGTGTGACCGAGCCGCAGCGAGAAACTGGCGGCGCAAGCCGACTGAGGGATTGTCATTTTGGATATCCATTAATTATATTTTACACTTGTAAAATGAATTTGTCAAGTGTTTTTTTTAAATTCTTCTCCGAATTTCCACAACCTTTCCTAAAATCCGCACCGGCAGTTCCTCAATTTCCTGATTATTGAAGAAAAGCGGCTCAAAGGCAGGGTTATAGGGGATCAGGCTTACACCGTTTTCGTGGAGGGTAATTTTTTTCACGGTAGCGTCGTTGCCGTCAATCAGCACCACGGCAATATCGCCGCTCTCCACCGATTCCTGCTTCTGCACAATAATATAGTCGCCGTTCTCCATTTTTGGCTCCATGCTTCTGCCGCGCACAATCAGACCAAAAAATTCCCCCTGACCGCGCAGATACTTCGGCAGTTCAATTTCATCAATCATCTGTTCCACCGCCTCAATCGGAATGCCTGCCTGCACTCTCCCCAAAACCGGGATCGGACGGTCCTCTCCGATCACATCCGAAACACTCACCCCGAAAAGCTCTGCCAGCTGCCGGAGCGTGGCAAGATCCGGCTGATGCTTTTGATTCTCCCAGCCGGACAGCGTTCCCTGGGTCACCCCCAGCGTGTTGCAGAGATCCTGTTGACGCAGTCCCTTTAAAAGCCGCAGTTCCTTAATTCGATTCATATATTTTTCGCCCTTTCTGTTATGATATTCTTTTTTCTATAAATTTCGACATTTATTGCGTTAATACCATTATAAGCCATAACCAATAAAAATGCAAGCATTTTTTTGAAATTTAAAGAAAAAAAGAGAATAATGGATATTATGTAAAAAAATAAATCGTGAAATATTAATATCGTTAATATTTCGACTTGACAAAAACGAACATATGTGCTATGATAAACGTAAAGAAAAGCGCTGCAGCACGAAAAAAAAGAACAGAAATCAAAGGAAATCAGGAAATTTCGTAAAATATCGGAAAATTTCAGGATTTTATCAACAAAAGCAGAAAGGAATGAAAAAAACAATATGATTTATCAAAACAACAGTTATCAGTCAATTTTGGAGTTAGAACGTCAGAGAACCGGCAATTACGGTCAGGATGCCGGCGATTTCTGCACAGGGGAGGCATGCGTTCGGTGCGGCATGGACGCCGAGTACGAAATTGACGGTCAGAACTATTGCAGAGAATGCCTGAGCGAGGAGCTACAGCAGGCAATGCAGGAACTGATTGCGGATACCGTCACACACGATCCGCTCTCAAACGCCGCCAGAGCGATTCTGGACGAGTATATCAAGGATACAGACGTAGAGGCATGTGCCGAGGACTATTTTTCAGAGCACAGGCTTATTTAATCACAGGAGGGGGAAAAGATGATCAACTACATAAAACAAATCAATGGCTTCTGGGCATGGAGAAGAATGAACACGCTGTCGCATGCGCAGGTCGATCTGTATTTTGCCGTTTTAGACTGCGTCAACCGTTACCACTGGGAAAAATATGTTTCCATTCCCAACACCACCCTCATCAGCATGTGCGGCACATCAAAATCCGAGCTTTTAAGAAACCGGAAATATTTGCAGAAAATGAATCTGATCCGGTACTATCCGGGGCAGGCGGGCAGAGCCGGACATTACAGTGTGGTCTCATTAGAGGACCAGGGGTGGTATCGAAATGAGACCGATTTCAGTCCCGATTGCAGTCCCGGTTTCAGCACCGATTTCAGTCCCGATTGCAGTGCCGATTTCAGTCCCTTAATAAAAAAAGAAAAGGAAAAGGAAACAGAAAAGGAAACGGAAAAAATATATTATAAGCCTTGCGTGAGCCTTCTGCAATCCGAGTATGATGCTCTTTGTCAGGAATATCGCAAGGAACGGGCAGATAAAATGATTGAGGTTTTAAACTGGTACAAGGAAAGCACGGGTAGGGAATACCGTTCGGATTATGCTGCCATTAAGAGCTGGGCTGCGGACCGTGTGTTAGCGGATGAGCAGAAAAAGGAACAAAAACAGAATTCGTGGCAGGAGGATTATGAAGTATTTCAGGATCAATACGATCACGAGAATCTGGCAAGCATTGCAAGAGAAAAACTGAACAGGGAGGATACATTTTAAGATGAGCGACTATCAGAGAAACAACAGCTACCGTTTACCGCCGAATTTATACCGTGAGGTGAAATATCTGATCAAGGATCAGGATCGCTTAGAATCGGAATTGGCGCAGTTAGAGCAGGAGGGGGAGGAAAGAGATTTCCGGAAGCTTTGCACCGTCTGCCATAAGCTCTCGGCAATCCATACCGCCCTGGAGATGATTCCGGAGGCGTACCGGAAAGGCGTTTTAGACAATCTGAAGTATGAGCGTACCAAGTCCGGCTATTATCCCCCCAATGCCGATTTCCGCACCTATCAGACCTACAAGCAAAGACTTGTCTATCATACTGCAAAAGAATTGAATTATGTCTGAGTTTTTCGTCAAAACGACTGTTTTTTGCCTACTTTTTTGGTAGACTTGACGAGACGGCACAAAGTGTGCTATAATGGTCATAATCGTTACAAAAGAAAGGATGAGGTTTATGAAAACGAAACGATTGGTGATGATAGCACTCTTTATGGCGCTGACAGCTGCGGCGACCTTTGTGATCAAAATTCCGACCGGTATTACCGGCGGATATGTCAACTTAGGTGACTGTCTGGTTCTGCTCTCAGCATACTTTTTAGGTCCGGTATGGGGCGCTGTGGCGGCAGGGATTGGTTCATCCCTTTCGGATCTTCTGGGAGGGTATATGACCTATGTGCTGCCCACGCTGGTGATTAAGGCGGCAATGGCAGCAGTCGCAGGAGGACTTTTCAAAAAAGCCGATCAGCCGACCCTCGGAATCACAATTCTGTGTGGAATCGCAGCAGAGGCAATTATGGTTCTGGGATATTTCCTGGTGGAAACAATTCTTTTGGGGAGCGCACTGTCTGCGGCAACTGCAATTCCCGGCAACTGCATCCAGGGCATTTTCGGAATCCTTTCCTCAGCAATTCTTTATCGGGTATTATCGAAAAATCAGAGTTTAATGAGAAATTTCAACAACTAAACACAGCAGGGGATGTGCTTGTCACATCCCCTTGCTGTTTGTTAGAAATCTAACCGTATAATACTCACTTTGTGTGCCATCCCAGTATAAATCCGGAAACAGCGCTGAACACATCCTCCGCGCATAAAGCGGAATTACTAACGTTTCCTGCACCGTGTTTTTTTCTAT
>CAKSJF010000125.1 GCA_934462945.1 uncultured Clostridia bacterium
CTGCTGGAGAAACATGGGTTTCTGATTTATGAACTGCTGACACCGGATGATATTCAAAGGGACATCATCGACAAGGCCGGGGCAGATATGAAAGCTTTTGAGCATGTCAATTACTGCCTTGCTGTCAGGAAAAATAATTCTTATAGGAGCGTGACACTATGCCAATGTGGAATCCGTGGCGCGGATGTAAAAAATGCAGCGAGGGCTGCCTGCATTGCTACATCCATAAGGGCGACGCCAAACGCGGCGTTGATACGAGTATGATCGTTAAGACGAAGGACTTTGAGAAGCCGGTCGCGCAGCTCAAAAAGGGCGGCTATAAAATGAAGCCCGGACTTGTATATCTCGGCTTTTCGACAGACTTTCTCATCGAGAAAGCCGATGCTTGGCGTAGCGAGTGCTGGAAAATGATAAAGGAGCGGTCAGATTGCACCTTTCTTTTTCTGACCAAGCGCATTGAACGGTTCTCTCAGTGTATCCCGGAGGACTGGGCGGACGGATATGAGAATGTCACCGTGTGTTGTACCATTGAAAATCAGCGCAACGCGGACAAAAAGCTGTCAATCTTTCAAAGGCTTCCTATCAAGCACAGGTGTATCACCGCACAGCCGCTGATTGAGCGCGTGAATTTAGAGCCGTACTTAGACGGCGTGGAGCTGGTCGTTGTCGGTGGAGAGTCAGACAGGGACGGCAGACCTCTTGCCTATGACTGGGTGCTGGACATCCGGGAGCAGTGCATCCGAAAGCAGGTCAATTTCGAGTTCCGTCAATGCGGAACGCACTTCATCAAGGATGGCAGGCAGTATAAGCTCCAGACCAAAGACCTGTGTAAACAGGCGCGGCTTGCCGGTATCAACTACAAATGCACGAATAAATAACTTTAATCAAGGAGGACTGCACATGAATCAGTTCATTGACTACTGCGGACAAAGCTCAACGGGGTGTGGCTGGCGATTTCTGCGGGCAAAATGCTGAGCTTTGCGATGAGCATTTACTACTTTGTGAAATTTTGGGATATGTGACGGTTATCAAAGTAAAGTACGACTTATATCGGAAACGCAAAATAGAGCAGAATGGCAAGGAAAGTCGAGAAAAAGTCCGTTTTGTGCGATATAATATTACCTGTAAGGAGTTGAGGTACATGAAAGAACAGGTTTTAGCCGTCCAGCGAATGCAGGATTACATAGAAAAGAACCGGGCGGAGGAAATCAGTCTGTCCGATCTTGCGCGGGCGTCGTTGTTTTCTCCGTGGTATTCCTACAGGCTGTTTCGGGACAGTCTTGGACTGACACCGACTGAGTATATCAGAAAATACCGGCTGACAGAGGCAGCAAAACAGCTGCAGAGCGGAAATGTCAAAGTGATTGATGCGGCTTTTGATGCCGGATTTTCAAACGCGGACACTTTCACGCGGGCGTTTTATCGGGAGTTCGGTCTGAATCCGAGTGCCTACATGAAAAATCCCGTTCCTGTTCGGTTCTTCATTCCTTACGGTGTAAAATATCGTGAACTGAGAAAGGAGAATATCGACATGTCTAACATTCAACCGATTTTCATTCAGGTCGTCCGCAAGCCGGAGCGCCTGTGTATCATCAAACGCGGCAAGTGTGCAGAGGACTATTTCCCCTACTGTGAGGAAGTCAGCTGTGATGTGTGGGGCATCTTAATGAGCATGAAGTCGCTTTGCGGGGAACCTGTTTCCATGTGGCTGCCCGAGAAGTACAAAAAGCCGAACACCTCCACCTATGTGCAAGGTGTGGAGGTCGAAACCGATTATATGGGAATGATCCCGGAGGGCTTCGATGCAATTCATCTGCCGGATGCGGAATATCTGATGTTTCAGGGTCCGGCTTTTAGGGAGGAAGATTACTGCAAAGCCATCCGCACCGTACAGACTGCGATGGACAGCTATAATCCGTCCGTCATCGGTTATCAATGGGATGATGAAAACCCACGCATTCAATTGGAACCCCATGGTCAGCGCGGTTATATCGAGCTGCGGGCAGTCAGGAGGGTTCAGAAATGAGCGAAGCGATTTTTGTTGAAGGACTGACGAAATCTTATGCCGGGAAAACCGTGGTCGATCCTCTATTTCCCCATGCTGATTTTTTCCGGCACAACATTGCCGATTGAGGTCATGCCAAAGACAATGCAGAAAATCGTCAGCTTTTTCCCACTAACACAGGGAATTGCTATGATGAAAAATACATTTTTAGGTATCAGCACGGGAAGCATCCTGTTACCAATTTGCGTAATGATAGGAGCTACCGCGCTTTGCATCGGTTTTGCAGTGTGTTTCTTTCGGTGGGGGTAGAATAAAAAACAGTGACCGTCGTGATGTGACCTCAAAAAGTCTAACTTTTTGGGGTCACATCAATTCTTGATGCCTTTTTTTCATATCGTAAATTTTCATTGTAAATGCAACTGTTGCATTTACAATGAAAATTTACGTTTCATTTTACTTGTCAATATCAATTCCAGATACATTGAAGCAGATACCAACCTTTTGAAATTGTCTATAAAGGAAATTGCAGACAAAATGGGGTATTCTGTTGTTCATATATATAATACACTGAATATGCTTGAAAAATTAAACCTGATTGCATTTTATAGAGTAGGGAAAAATAAATATGTTGTTATTAACCCAAAATACTATGCAAAGTTTTATAATATTAGATTTATGTATGCAGTAGAATACTGTTTTGAAAAAAACAAAATTGATATTCAAGAAATAATCGGAAAGTTATCTATACTAAAAGAATTAAAAGTTGATAAGAAAAACAACAGTGTTGAACCAGAAGTCAAAAAGTTTATAAACAGTAATATTTAGGGTGGGCAAATGGCATTTTTTAAGGTGGGCAAAGCATTTTTTGAGAGGGGTTTGCCCACCAAATGCCCATCTTTTCAGAAAAAAACACCAAAAAACACATAGAAATTTTAGAATATAATCAAAAATTCCGGTTTCGTGAACGAATCAGATAAAATCAAAGAAAATGGCATAACAAAAGGGCTTGGAGTTCCAAACCCTTTATTTTGCTTGATTAAAACATTAGAAATATCTCTTGAGCATACCCTCAAAGCCTTTACCATGTCTAGCCTCGTCTTGAAACCGCATTTTGAAAGTGCCCGTAGATACTGCGTTTCGGCAGTTTTTCTCACTGTGGATTTTATA
>CAKSJF010000126.1 GCA_934462945.1 uncultured Clostridia bacterium
GATTTTGCAGTCCGCGTTCTAAAGCATATGCGTGAAAGATTGTCCGATTATCAGGAGCAGTACGGCGATTTGTATAATCTTGAGGCAACGCCTGCCGAATCCACGGCATACCGTCTTGCCAAGCACGACAAGGCGCGTTATCCGGAGATTATTACCGCAAACGAAAACGGTGCGCCGTATTATACAAATTCAAGCCATCTTCCCGTTGGTTATACCGAGGATGTTTTCTCGGCGCTTGATATCCAGGACAAGCTTCAGCCGCTTTACACAAGCGGAACGGTGTTCCATACCTTTCTGGGCGAAAAGCTGCCCGATTGGAAAGCGGCGGCGGCTTTGGTGCGAAAAATTGCAGAAAACTATGAACTGCCGTACTACACGATGTCTCCGACTTATTCCGTCTGCGCAAACCACGGCTATCTTACCGGCGAGCAAAGCGTTTGCCCGAAATGCGGAAACAAAACCGAGGTTTACAGCCGTATTACCGGCTATTACCGTCCGGTGCAGAACTGGAACGACGGTAAGAGTCAGGAATTTCTGGACAGGAAAACCTACAGGAACGGAGCGGAAAATGCTTCCAAGCCGCACAGCGCAAAAGCGGAAAATCTGTCCTGCGCACAGCATTTTGAGCTTTACACAACCGCTTTCTGCCCGAACTGCAAGCTGATAAAGCCTATTTTAGAGGAAGCCGGTATTGAATTTGAGGTGCGCGATGCTGAAGCTTATGAGGACGACGCAAAAAGACTCGGTCTGACGCAGGCGCCTTCTCTTGTCGCATACGGTGACAAAACCGTTATTTACGGCGGAATCGGCAAAATCAAGGAATTTATCGACAGCCGCAATGAGACAGTACAGTCCGGGTCAGCTTCCGGCATGGCATCAGGCGGCAGGTTTTAGAGGCAAATGGCAACAGAAACGAAAATAAATGATAAGGAAGGCGACATAATGAGAACGAAATTCAGACGAACGGTTTTTTGTATTTTGAGCATTGCGGTATTTCTGTTTCAAACGGCATATGCGTACGATGTCAAATCACCGTCCGCATTAAGAAATGCTGACATTGAAGCGCTTGCGGCACAGCCGAAATTCGACGGCCGGGAATACGGGATTGTAACACCGGTCAGAGATCAGGAAAATACCTCTCTGTGCTGGGCATATGCGTCGGCAAATGCGTCGGAAACATCAATCCTCAGAAAAGGGATTGACCCAAAGGTTACAGCAAGAGCGTGTTTTTTGTCGCCGCAGCAGATAGGCTATGCAAAATATAACCGCGGCAGCGATCCTCTGGGCAATACCAAAGGAGAAACAACATCGCAAGGCGACGAATGGAAAACCTCCAACGGAGGAACAGATTATGTCGCCGGTCTGCTCTCGACATGGTGCGGTCCGGTTGCCGCAACGCTTCCGTATAATATAAACGGATGGGAGTACGCTGCATATAAGCTGGAGAACGCAATCGCAGTAGACGGCAGTAAGCTTGCCGATCACGCGGAGGAGAGAGAAAAGATGAAGCGTGCGATTGTGAAATACGGCGCGGTAACCTTTTCGTATATGTACGCAACAGAAACCGAACGGTATAACCCGAACAATGTAACGGGCGGAACGCAGCACGCCTGCACGGTGATCGGATGGGACGATACGCTTCCGGCAGAGAGCTTTGTTCCGGGAGGGGCAAAGCTTGACGGAGGGTGGCTGATTAAAAACAGCTATCATTCACTCGAATATTTCTATCTTTCATATGATGTCACCTGCAGACAGGCGAGTTATGCTTTTGATTATGCGGAAAACGGTAAATACGACTATAACTATTTTTATGACGCAAAGCCGGGGGACTTTGGAATAGGAAGCATGCGTAGGTATACAAAGGCGGCAAATGTTTTTGAGGCGAAAAAGGGAACGCCTGAAAAAACCGAACAAATCAAAGCGGTCAGCGTTGGAATTGCCGGAGAAAATACAATCTGCACCGTCGAAATCTATACAAATGTTCCGGAGGAAAGCTTTGATCCCGAGGGAACAATTCCGGCAGCGTCAAAAACCGTTCATTTGGAATACGGGGGATTTCGCTGCATAGAGCTCGACGAGCCTGTGGAAATCGAAAAAGGCAGCAGCTTTGCGGTAGTTGCCGAAGTCCAAAACGGTTATATTACGCTGAATGAAAGCATAGGTAAATCCTATGTGTACACAGGTTATTGGATGCCGCAAAAGGCGGCTCCGCGGATCAAGGCATTTACCAAAACTGAGAGGAAAGCTTATGTGGAATTTATAAGCGAATCACAGGTGAAGGTCTTTGCCGAAAACGGGGTAAGATATCTTGCGCTTGCACGCTATGAGGCAGGCGTCCTGAAAAATATTCGTATTGAACCGATTGATTTTGACCTCGTGAAAGAAAAAACGCTGCCGTTGCCGGACGGCTGGGAACGAACCGAAAGCACAGTATATAAGGCTTTTTTGTGGGAGAGCCTGAATAGCTTAAATCCGTTATGCAATGTGGCTGAGTTTTAATTGAAAACCTGTAAACAGCAAATTGCCGGGCTAACGATAAAGGAAAAATGATGCAGAATCAAGGTCCTTTGAGAACAAATGCGAAAGGATGAGGTAATTGATACATCGGAAAAAAGCAGTGGCACAGGCAGCGCTTTTGGTTGCCGGAGCAGTAATGCTGTGCTTTGGAGTTTGGCGCGGTGAGGCAGCGACCGTGCTGAGCAAGGCAATCAGATTATGTCTGGAGTGTGTGGGAATTGGGTAAGAAATTTTCAGGTATATCACAAATACTGATTCGCTTCCGCGGGTACATTCAAGCAGCGGCAGCTTTATTGAGCAATCCGCATCTGCCAAATTTTCTGAAGGGCGGAATTTATCGGGGAGCCGGAAAAAAGGTATGTGTGCCGGGACTTAACTGCTACTCCTGTCCTGCGGCAGCCGGAGCCTGCCCTATCGGTGCGCTTCAGACGGTAGCGGGATCTGCAAAATATGGTTTCTCATATTATATCACAGGAACTCTTATATTGCTCGGAGTATTGCTGGGACGCTTTATCTGCGGCTTTTTGTGTCCGTTCGGCTGGTTTCAGGAGCTGCTGCATAAAATCCCGACAAAAAAGTTTTC
>CAKSJF010000127.1 GCA_934462945.1 uncultured Clostridia bacterium
ATGAAGCGGATATATCCCGTTATAAATGAAATCGGCAACAGCATTTCCGTCTTGGTCAATTAGACCGTATTTACCGTTTTTGATTGCTATTGTTATTCTGCTTTCCGTATCTGTAAACGGATAGATTTTATCATATATCGGTTCGATAACAGTGTTAAAGTTGCCGTCAACAGCACCCCACTTTTCACCCTCTTTAAATAGTATACGACCGCATGAAAATGTTATACAAAATCCCCAATTCTATGGCGGTTTAGATTCTTCATACGACAGTACCTTCACAAGCTCACCTGTATATGTATACACTCCGAATTCACCCTCGTAATACGAAAGCGGTCTGCCGTCCTCATTTGAATCCGTAAGATTTACAAGAACATACTCCGATACATTTATTATCCTTTTATCGAATTTTCCGAGAACAGTTCCGTAAGAATTTATGATATAGTATTGGTTATCCTTTCTCGCCTCTGCAACCTGTTCGTTGAAAAATGAACCTATATAATCATAGTCATCGGAAAGTTTTTGACCGTTCAAGTCATAAATTGCACATTTATCCTGCTTATCATAAGCAATATAGCAGTTTTGACATCGTTCAATCTTGGTATACTCCATCGGAAGTATGTATTCATAATTTTGTATCTTTTCTGCAAAAGCAGTTATTGCCATAGAGCAAAGAATTGTAATTGTTAAAATAATTGATAATAGTTTTTTCATTGTACTGTCCTCCTAATTCTTTATCAATGCCCGAAAGAAGATATTTTCCAACCGGTGTTATCGGATTCGTAAACCATCGTGCATATCCAATACTGATTTCCGTTTGAGATTGCTTCTTCCCGCACATATTCGGCATCAAAGGTTACCGTATAAGACTTATGCTTTTCGTCTGAATTTTTATTATCATGGGGTTTGATTTCCACATTTGAAATTGATTTTATATTGTCAATCCGTCTTTCGCCGTCCTTAACAAAGGTTTTATTTGTCAACGGCAAATGCGGAATACTGTCATATAATTCCGTATTTAACAGGTTCGACGTAACCCAACCGAACATTGTAGTTTTTGCAATACATTGTATTGCTGTGTCTTCATCTTTTTCATTCAAAGCCTCACAATACATTTTAATGATTTCTTCGGGCGTTTTTGATTTCATATCATCTTCGGATTTCAGCAGAGGTACAATAAAGTCTGCAAAGCTCATATTTGTTATTTCATCAAAGCTCTTTCCCGATAAGCTGCAGGCATTTTCAACTTGATGCCGTCCTGTGCTTATAAACGCTCCTATAATTTCGTTTTCGTATTTAACAACGATACCTCTTGCGGTGGTTATGGGATAAAATTTTTCGGGCATACCCTCACGAAGCTGATAAATGTCAACCGTTACAGCTTTTTCGGCATACTTGCTTAAATCAAGTCCAATATCCTTTGAAAGTTCATTGTTGTAGAGATAATAATACTCATTTGCGGAAAAATCGCCAAGCTCCTTAAATTGCGGCAGAGTATCTGCAAGCGATGAAAGTTTATAATTTATATTCCAACCGTATTTTGCAAACAACTCTCTGTCCTTATCATCAACAACATAAATCGCATCGCCGCCTGCTTCCAAAAGAGAATCCAAAAAGCGAGGGAAGGCTTCATTTGCCGTATACAGAACGCCGCCCGTTTTTACAAAAGTTTTATGATACAAGGTGTCCCAATAAACATCATATTCCGAATCAGTATCATTCTCATTCTCATTCATTATAACCTTATATGCTCTTATATAGTTTGCGTTTAAGTCAGGCGCGTCATCTTCATACGGCATTATAGAGCCAAGTCCTCCGGCTTCGTGGAAAAGGCTTTCTATATTGCCCCATACGGTAATACTGTCAGCCTGATTGAATCCCGCAAAATCAGATATACGGCTTACGGTTATATCCGAAAATCTGTCTGCGGTTGTATATTCCACATCACATTCAAAAGCCTCGCCCAAAAACTTAAGCGGCACATATGTATGATTATTGAATATTTTAGGTTCCGTATCCATATTGACTGCGTTATTGTTTTTAAGCATTGATTTGGAATCAACAGTAAAAACAACAGTATTTTTGTCATCGTTATAATCTGAAATTGTGACTGTCTTGTCGGTATCGTTCCAATCTACCTTTTTGCCCAGCGCATTGCTGACGGCACGGACGGGAATTTGCGTCCTGTCGTTTTCGTCAATAAACGGCAGTTCGGTTTTATCGCAATATATTTTCGTTCCGCCGACAGTTATATATAAGCCGTGTTTTTCCGTATTATGAACGGTTATATTTGTCTTGTCGTAAGCAAAAGCCGAAATTGCTGATGCTGCCGATATTGCGGCAGTTAAAATAATTGATAATAATTTTTTCATATCTTCCAATCCTTTCATAAAATATTATATGCCTTTATATTATACCATAAAATCACCGATTTTCGGTGTGACTTCGTAAACGCCATTCTAAATGACGAAATCGGTAAAATTATTATCATTGTCATTTTTCCGACTGCTTATGAATACACCCAAAAAGCAACAAAAACCCGTCCGATATTTCATTTTCAATCACGAAATACCGGAAACGAGTTTTCCGAGTTAATAATGCTGTCGCACCGTTTTGACCTTTTGATGCGGTAGTATAAATCTTTAATTTTCATATCTGCACCTATATAAACTCTACAAAACCTTTACCGTCCTTGATAAGATAAAATCATCTATAAGTATTTTACCATATTATCCGAAAAAATTCAATCGGTATTGCAGACAAATAATAAATTTTTTTGTCGGATATGCAGTGCCGAAAGCACGGATTAACAGGTTCGTGGAAGAAATTTATAGTCAATGCGCCGGTTTCAGACCGCAGGCATTTACTAACCGACAAAAATATGCTACAATCATACTAAAAGTCGAATTGGCGGTTTTAATATCGTATTTCCGAACCGACTAAGACAACATATTGAATTCGAAGTGAAGATACGAAGAAAACGGATATTTTATCTGTGACATTTTGATTCCGAGGAAAATTTAGGAAAGGAGTTTTGCCGTTTATGAAAA
>CAKSJF010000128.1 GCA_934462945.1 uncultured Clostridia bacterium
CGGTATTGCTACCACGAGATTTTGAGTCTCGCACGTCTGCCAATTCCATCACATCGGCAATTAAAAACTGCTTTATTATCATAACATATTCAGCCGGAATTGTCAAGTGTTTTGAAAAAAAATTTTATAAATGATCAAAAAGGAGCAAAATATGGTCTGTTCATGCCATTTTTTGCTCCTCATTTAAGCTTAAAATTCTTCGACTCTCGGTCGGCTTTCGTACCATGCAATGATGTTGTTTATAAGCATATTCCAGCTTTGGAAGCCTTGATTGTTTACCCCCTCGCCGGTGTCCGGATGGTAATATTCATGCATTTCGCCGCACTGTTCAATATCCTTTCCGAATAGTATAATCAGTTTTTCCGCAAGTTCCCTTGCCTCTTTTTCGTATCCGTATTTTACAAGAGACTGAAAGGCGATATAATTGACAATCCCCCACACAGGACCAAGCCAGCAGGACGGGTTCCCAGATTTTACAATCAGATACATCTGTTCCAGCTTAGACAGAGAGCGGATTCCGTATTTTGCGCAAAGCGTGTTTTCATTTAAAAGATTTTCCCGGACAATCCGTTCTGCCTGCTCCTTTGTGGCGATGCCTGCCCAGAGCGCCATAATGCCGGACCATACGTCGATTTTTTGAATCAAAGCGTCCCAATGCCTTGGCATACCGCTGTGCAGCCATTCGTTCGGGTCAATGGGAAGTAAATTAATGTCCGTATTATAATAGAAGCCGTTCCGTTCATCCCACAAATGCTTTCGGATGGCGTTGCCCAATGCAATGCGATCCTCCTTGCAGCTGCCGCTGTCCTTTCCTAAAGAATCGCAGATATATTCCATTGCCGCAAATTCCTTATACATCAGGCAATTGAGGAAAATGGAGGCGGAGCTGTTGTGGGGGCGGTAAAAGGTGCAGGGGTCGTTGTCCACACCGATTGCCATATCGTCAATCCAGAAAAACAGTCCGGTTTCCTTGTGGAAAAAGAATTTCCGGTATGCGTCTATAAAGCGTTCCAGCTTGTCAAAATAGGGCGCAAGCCAGGTGCTGTCGCCGCTTTCTTTGATGATAAAAGCCGCGTGCTGAGCAAGACAAGGCTTGTGAATGTTGGTTTGCGTTGTCTTGTCGAAATCCGGCAGAGTGCTGTCCGGCATAATACTGATCGGGATTCTTCCGTCCGCATCAATATGTTCAAAAAAGTTTAAAATGCAGCCTTTTTCGCATTCTAAATATTCCTCGTCCTGAGAGTGGTTATCCAGCATAATCTGACGGACTGCAATATCGGTCAGCCAACTGTCCCAATCCCAAAGCGAATCGGTGTATGCGCTCCCCGGAACAATATACGGATATTTCAAATTCCCGTCCGGCTTTCTGGTCATTTTGGTGTATTCATTTTTGGAGTAGTCTTTAATAAGTTTTATGTATTTTTCCATAGAATCATCCCTTTCTGTACCTATTATAACACAAAGAATGATTTTGTGTCAACTAATAAAAAACTTGTATTTTTCTCTCATGCGTGCTATAATAGAAAAAAAGCACATAAGGAAAGGAAAGCCGATGAAATATTTTTATGAGACGGAAATTTTGATTCCGCAGAATGTAGAAAACGAAAAATGGAGCGTGGTTGCGTGTGATCAGTACACCTCTGAGCCGGAGTATTGGCGTGCGGTGGAGGACTATGTCGGAGACGCGCCGTCCACATTAAAAATCACATTTCCGGAGATTTACCTGTCCGAGCCGGAGGGGCGGATTGAAAAAATCAACCGGACAATGGAGGAGTACATAAAGGAAAATATTCTCCGTCCGCTGCCGGATAGCATGATTTATGTAGAGCGCAGTGTCGGACATGGCAAGGTGCGCCGCGGCATTGTCGGGGCGGTTGATTTAGAGGACTATGATTTTAAAAAGGGATCGTCCTCCTTAATTCGTGCAACAGAGGGAACGGTGTTAGAGCGGATTCCGCCGCGTGTAAAAATCCGGGAGGGCGCACCGATGGAGCTGCCGCACATCATGCTATTAATTGACGATCCGGAAAAAACAGTGATTGGACCGCTTGCAGAACATCCGGGAAAGTTACTTTATGACTTTGATTTAATGCAGAACAGCGGACATTTAACCGGCTATCAGCTGGAGCGGGAGCAGCAGGAGCGCGTGCAGAATGCGATTGCAGCATTGGCAGACCCGGAACAGTTTGAGAAAAAGCATCCCGGCAAGCCGGTGTTATTATTTGCGGTAGGAGACGGTAACCACTCGTTGGCAACGGCGAAAACCTGTTGGGAGAATGTGAAAAAGACTTTGACCCCGGAGGAGCAAAAGAACCATCCGGCGCGGTTTGCGTTGGTGGAGCTTGTCAATCTGCATGATTCTTCATTAGAATTTGAACCGATTCACCGGGTGGTGTTTGGGGTTGATCCGGAACTGGTTTTAAAAGCGTTGAAGGCATATTATCCGGATGTCACCACAAGCGACAACGGCGGACAGCATATCACCTGCCGTTATCAGGGAAAAACAGAGGAGCTTTATATCAGAAACGGGAAAAGCAGTCTGCCGGTCGGAACGCTCCAGGCATTTTTAGATGACTATTTGCAGGAAAACGGCGGACGTGTGGACTATATCCACGGCGCGGATGTGGTGGAGCGGCTGAGTGATGAGACTGGGAATATCGGATTTTTCCTCCCGGCAATGCAGAAATCCGACCTGTTCAAAACAGTTATTTTAGACGGCGCACTGCCGCGGAAAACCTTTTCCATGGGTGAAGCATGGGAAAAGCGATTTTATTATGAAGCAAAATTAATAAGGAGTCAGAAAGTCTGAATAAAATCGCCCATAGCACAGCTTTTTGCTCGGGGCGGTACCAACGTACAGCTCCACTCGCTGCAAAGCAGCACTCTGGACAATTTTCTTTCAGACTTGAGTTTTGTGCATTACTGTACGGAAAGGAATGGTTAGAAAAATGAATCAAATATTACCTGCTATTTTAGTAGTCGGCGGAATCGGACTGATATTCGGCTGTATTCTTGCGTTTGCATCGGTGATTTT
>CAKSJF010000129.1 GCA_934462945.1 uncultured Clostridia bacterium
AGTATACCTGTCACTGCAGGATTGGAGCAGACTGTAAAAAATGTAAGGTATGTATGAGACTCGGATGTCCGGCAATTTCGGAAAAAGACGGACAAATCGTGATCGACCAAACGCAGTGCAACGGATGCGGTTTATGTATGAATGCATGCCCGTTCAAGGCGATCAGCAAGGAGGAAGAATAAATGACAAAGCAAATTATGATTGTCGGCGTTGGCGGTCAGGGAACACTGCTTGCCAGCAGAATTTTAGGAAATACGGTCATTAATGAAGGCTATGATGTCAAGGTTTCCGAGGTGCATGGAATGAGCCAGCGCGGCGGAAGCGTTGTGACTTATGTAAAATACGGAGACAAGGTTTATTCTCCGATTATTGACAGAGGAGAGGCGGATATTATTTTAGCATTTGAGATGCTTGAGGCATATCGCGCACTTCCCTATCTTTCCCGCGAGGGAACAATGATTGCAAACACGCAGGAAATTGATCCGATGCCGGTCATCACCGGTGCGGCAGAATATCCGGTGGAAATTGCAGAGAAAATTTCCAAAAAAGCAAAGCTTGTGACGGTGGACGCTGTGAAACTCGCAGAGGAGGCAGGAAACATCAAGGCTGTCAATGTCGTATTGATCGGCGTGATGGCGCAGAAATCCGAAATTCCCTACGAAAACTGGATCAAAACCATCCGGCAGACTGTTCCGGAAAAATTCTTAGATGTCAATTTGAAGGCATTCGATCTCGGATACCATCTCAAATAAAAAACAGGGGGTGTAAAAAAAGAGTGCAGAACGCTCTGTGCCTTTTTTACATTCCCTTTTCGCGCATACACAGGAAAGGAATGAAATATCATGATTTATCAAAAGGACATTGAATGCATGGATCGGAAAGAGCTTGAAAAGCTGCAAAGCGAGCGGCTCTGCTGGCAGGTTCGGAGAATGTACGAAAATGTGGAGTTATTCCGGAAAAGAATGGATGAAAAAGGCTTAACCCCGGACGACATCCACGGAATTGAGGATTTATCCAAGCTGCCGTTTTCCTATAAGCAGGATCTCAGAGACTATTATCCGTACGGCTTATTTGCCGTTCCGATGAAAGAGATTGTACGCGTGCATGCGTCCAGCGGAACAACCGGAAAGCAGATTGTGGTTGGCTACACACGGCACGATCTGGAGATGTGGGCAGACTGCATGGCACGTCAGCTAAGCGCAGCAGGCGCAGACGAAAACGCATTTGTCCAGGTATCTTACGGTTACGGACTTTTCACCGGCGGTTTAGGCGCACACGGCGGCGCAGAGCGGCTCGGTGCAACTGCCATTCCAACCTCCTCCGGCAATACCCAGCGTCAGATTCAGACCATGATTGATTTTGGTACAACCGTCCTTTGCTGCACACCGTCCTATGCGATGTACTTAGGCGAGGCAATTGAAGAAATGGGCGTCAAAGATCAGTTGAAACTGAAAGCAGGTGTATTCGGAGCAGAGCCTTGGACGGAGGATATGCGTCATGCAATTGAGGAAAAGCTGAATCTAAAAGCTTTTGACGTATACGGACTTTCTGAAGTGATGGGGCCGGGTGTTGCTTATGAATGCAGCGAGCAGTCCGGCATGCATATCTGCGAGGATATGTTCATTCCGGAAATTATCGATCCGGATACCGGCGAGGTTCTCCCCCACGGTGCAACCGGTGAATTAGTATTCACCACCATTACAAAAGAGGGTTTTCCGATCATCCGCTACCGGACACGGGATATTGCGTCCTTAAATTACGAACCCTGCAAATGCGGCAGAACACACGTCCGGATGAACAAGCCGACCGGCAGAAGTGACGATATGCTGATTATCCGCGGTGTGAATGTGTTCCCGTCTCAGATTGAGGAGGTACTCTTAAAGATCGGCGGCAATATCACCCCGAACTATCTGATCATTGTAGGACGGGAAAACAACACCGACACCTTAGAGGTTCAGGTAGAAATGTCTGAAAGCTTCTTCTGTGACGATGTCAAGTCGATTGAAAAGCTGGAGCGTCAGATTAAAGATCAGCTCCGGAGCGTATTAGGACTTGGCGCAAAGGTAACCTTAGTAAACCCAAAAACCATTGTCCGCAGCGAGGGAAAAGCAAAGCGGGTAATTGATAACCGGAAATTAGTAGATTAAGATTGGAGGAATCAGGATGTTTACAACGCAAATTTCAGTTTTTGTAGAAAACAGAGTCGGCGGTCTGGAGGAAGTGATCGGTCTTTTGGCTGAAAACGGAATCGACATCAGCGCACTTTCACTTGCCGATACCACCGATTTCGGAATTTTAAGAATGATCGTTTCCGACCCCAAAAAGGCTGTTACGGTGTTAAAAGAACACGGCATGGCTGTCAAGCTGACCGATGTGCTTGCAATTGCCATCCAGGATCAGCCGGGCGGACTGGCGGCTGTTCTCGATTATCTCAGGGAGGACGGGATCTCCATTGAGTATATGTATGCCTTTATCGGCAAAAGCAACGGCGCACTCGCCGTTATGCGTACCTGCGAACCGGAAAAAGCAGTGGAAACATTGCAGAAAAAGCATGTGACAGTGCTGAAGGCACAAGAAGTTTACCGTTTATAAAAGAAATGGGCATTGATGCAACCGGTCAATGCCCATTTCTTTTTCTTAACGTATTTAACACAAATAAATCATGGTCTGTATAAGCGAAAATGGAATATCCCTTGTGCATGTACATTTCCTTCAATTCCTGTGTCAATGTTTTTCTGCGCATCCATTGCCCTCTATAAGAATGTTTAGCTTTACAAATTTTTTTCTTTA
>CAKSJF010000130.1 GCA_934462945.1 uncultured Clostridia bacterium
TTCTTTTATGATTTTGTGCAAAACAAAAAGAGTCTATAAACCTTTCGGATTATAAACTCTTATTTTATAATTGATATATAGTCAAATAAGCTTCAAATACTCATCCAACTGTTTTTCTTCCAAATCAGCATGAGTCCATGCTGCAAGCTCTATCGGATTCAAGTCTTTTTTATACTTCAAATCCTCATAGAAGCTTTTTATCTGCACATACATTTCATTCTTCCTCAACTTTTTTGTATCCCCAATGACTTCCGATTCTCACCTTTACCGCAATACCGAATTTAACCGCTTCAGCTAAAATTCTTGTTGCGGTTGCAGACGAGACATTAAGCAGTGTCTGCACGTCGCTGTTTGTGATATATTCATGGTTTTTTAAATATTCGCATATCATATCCATACGCGACTTTTTCTTCGGTATTCGCACTCCGTCTGATTCTATTAATGTCTCCTTTATAACCGACAGCATAAACTCAATAAATACAGTCGACTCTGCCTGTGCATTTGAAAGATTGATTGCCTCATAATATCGATTCTGGTTATCGTGTATGATTGATTCAATCGGCAGCCATGCAAAAATCGGATTCCATTGCGACAGCAGCAAGGTATGCCACAATCTTCCGCACCGTCCGTTTCCGTCCGAAAACGGGTGTATCATCTCAAATTCATAATGGAATACACAACTTTTAATCAGCATGTGCAGAGCGGATTCTTTTGTCCAACTGAGCAGTTCTTCCACAAGCTGCGGAACATACTGCGGCAGCGTTCCGAAATGAAGTATTTTGCCGTCTGTGTCAACAACGCCGACAGACTTTGAGCGAAATTCTCCGGCGTCCTGCGTCAGGCCCTGCATCATGATTTTATGTGCCTTCAAAAGATCATTCATATCATACGGATCAAGCAGATCCATATGCTCATATATTTCATAGGCATTTTTAACCTCTGCAATATCCTTTGGCGGTGCAAGCACACGCTTACCGGAAATCACCGCTGTCACCTGCTCTATATCAAGCGTATTTTGTTCAATTGCAAGCGATGAATAGATTGTGCGTATTCTGTTTGTTTTTCTAAGCTGCGGACTCTGCCTGCCGCTTATGCTGATTCTGCCGACCAGTTCGCATATATCGGCAATATCCGCTATCATTTTCTCCGTTATTTCAAACGGCGGTTTTTTATTTTTCAAGCTGTTCACCTCATAGATTCAGTATATCACATCACATTTCATAAATCAAGTCATAAATCAATCATTTGTGCATTATGACAGATGAATCATTGTTACTGTTATGAGTGATGAAGATGCACTTCTCATTTGGAAAATTATCATGAACCGTTTTTCTGAAAATGCGTGGGAAAATATCGAATCCACTGAACCGGATCCCATTGACCAGGAACTGCTGAAAGAGATTTTGCAAAATTCTAATTTCCTGGAAGATATTAGTAGCTCTAAGTTAAAAAGCGAATTGGGATTGCAATAGGTTAAGCAAATAAAAAAACCACCCCACCCGGCTATCTTCCCCTTAGAAACAGCCAGGCAGGGTGATATATAGGATTATGCTTTATACATTTTTCCCAAATACTGTTATACCACAAAACCCATGTTTTGTCAATACATTTTAATAAAAAATTATGATATTCAAATCGAAAGCTCCACACGAATTTTACGGTGTGGAGCTTTTCTCGTATCAAGTGCTTATCGTATTAATTTTTCGTGTTGAATCGTATTGAATTTTTATCTTTTATTTGGTTTTTGATTACATTTTTTCGTCATGCAAAATCAAAAGCAAGAGCCGCAAAGCCGCATAAGACCTAAGGAAAATGAGAAAACCGCGCAACAGCGCGGTTTCCGGTATTGGCGGAGATGAATTTCACTCAGTGTTTTTCACGTCCACCATTTATAATATTTGCTGTATATTTTCTTTTAACATCGGAATGTCTATCTTGACGGTATTATACACTAATTCATATCCAATGTTCCGTATTTATGTGCGGCTACGTCTCTAAATCCCGAAATAGCCTTCCATGGTACATTTTTGTGCTCATTTCTAAACTCGAGAATTAAATTTTTAACCAATTCACCTATGTTTATAACCGACATTGCCGCCGCACGTTTTAATATATCATCGGATACAAAATCCTCTTGTTTTGCATCGGACAGCATCTTTATTGCAACATTTGCCTCATCAATAATTTTATCAAGTATTATTTTATCTCTATGCTGCATAAAGCGGTACCACCTTGTTTATTTCAAGTATTGAATCTTTCGGAATAGGAAGAGTGATTATGTCCACAGGTGTATTAAGCAGTTCTTCCATGCGATATTTAACAGAACATACAGTTAAAAGCGTAACACTGGTTTGCGGTGAAAATTCAACAAGAATATCTACATCGCTATCCTCAGTTTTTCGGCTTTCAGCATAAGAGCCGAATAAACTTATGCCGATTATCGGAAATTCTTTCGCAACCGTTTCAGCCGCAGTCATTATTTGTTTAATTGTCAGCATAATATCA
>CAKSJF010000131.1 GCA_934462945.1 uncultured Clostridia bacterium
GGAACAATCAATTGTGAGCCGGACGCAAATATCTGGAAGAAAGCCGAGTTTGATATTACCCCGGAGGCTGCCATCTCCGATCTGTATTTCCAGATGAAAGACGGCATGGCAGATATCTATCTGGATGATATTCAGGTGTATCTGCTGGAAAACGGAGAGGTAACCGGTGCAAATCTCTTTGGAAACGGAGATTTTGAAACTACTTCTGTGATCGGAAAGAGTACCAATGTCACTGCCGCAGCAGAGGACGGAGCGGCGAAAATCTCCTGGAATCCGCCGCAGGATGCAGACTGTGTTGGCGTGAATGTATATTTAAACGGAGATTTAAAGGGACACTTCCTCTCTGATCAAACCAGCGTCACCCTTTCCGGACTGGAAAATAATAAGAAATCAGTTGTAAAGATCGTCGGCATTTCTGCGCACTATGAGCCGGTCGGAACACCGGTTGAAATCAGTGTGATTCCGGAGGCAGACAAGTATTCGGTGGGCGAGGTTGTTTTGAAAAATGCAGGCGGACGGCTCTCTGCACTTTCTGCCGGAGCATTAACGGTTTCAAGCCTGGTAAAGAATAATCAGGAATCGGAAAAAGGCGCACAGATTCTTGCGGCGCTGTATGTAGACGGCGAATTGGTTTCGCTTTCTTCCGGAGAGGTAACGCTTGCAGCAGGCGAGAGCAAGCAGGCAGAGGCAAAAATCACCGTCAGCGAGGAACAGCTTGCAAACGGCGCTGTATTAAAGGTATTCCTGTTAGACAGCTTAAAAGGAAAGACAGCCATTGCAGGGAAAACAGAGTTTTAGAGCGGGGGATTGTCTATGAAAAAATTAGCAGCAATCCTTGCAGCAGTCCTTTTCGGAACGCAAGGGCTTGTTCCGGTCGGCGCGGAGAATGCAGCAACAAGAAAAGCGCGGCTGTCCTCTCTGATTGACCGGTGCGAGCAGGCAGGACTTTCGGTGGATTATGAAAAATCCGCGATAGCAATTCTAAACTATTTCGATCAGGACAAAAACACGCTTGGCGCAGTTGATCCGGACTATCTTGAAAGCTCCCTGGAAAATGTATACGAGGAGGCAAAGAGCAATTTAGAATTGTATCTTGCAGGGAAAAAGACTCCGAAAACTGCTCCGCGCTATCAGACCGGAACATTAAGGGTACAGGGCGGAGACTATTACGGAACAGTTTCGGACGGGGATAACAGCTGGGAACAGCCGGTATTCCTGACCGGACTGGGACATTGGTATGATGTCCGGAATGAGCTTGCCCTGTTCAAAAGCCTGGGGATAAACCATATTCAGACCGAAATAAAAATGAAAGAGGTTCTCACCGAGCCGCAGGCGATTGACGAATGGGAAATCGTTCATCAGCTGGGTGATCCGACCGAGGCGGAGCTTTCCGAAGCGGAAAGGCAACACGGGAAAAAGTCTCTGCATATGTACGCAGAGAATAATGCATGGGCAACCAATAAGCTGACCGCGGTACACCAAACCGTCCCGGTACAGCCAAATACGACCTATACCTATGCATTCCGCGTGAAAAGAAACGGTGCACGCGTATTTTGGTTTTCCCTGCATGGACGCACAAAGGATATTGACCTGTACCAGCCGGGGAAGGATACCAAATGGGTGCGGTATACCGGCACTTATACCACCGGAGCAGATGAAACCCAACTGGATCTGACCTTTGTGAATGAATCAAACGCGGATGTCTATATTGACAACGTGCTTTTGTATGAGACAAATGAAAATCTGGTTGCGAACTCCTCCTTTGAAACCGCAGGTAATCCGTACTGTCATATCAATTATGATCAGGTCAATGCCTATTGCAGATTTTTAAAGGAAGCTGAAAAAAACGGAATTACGGTAGACCTTTTGCTTGCGATACATGAGGAACCGTCCTTCCTGCTGCGGGATCATCCGGAATTAAAGTATCACGGCTATGGATTTTTCAATTATAATCCGCTCCTGGACGGCTCAAAGGAATTTATCAGGGAATTTGTCCGGGGTGTAGGCAGCAGAGTGAAAAATTATCAGTCGCTTGTCAGCATCTGCATGACGAACGAACCGTCCTTTATTTCCGCCTATGAGCCGGAGCAATACAATCCGGCATGGCAGGCATATTTGGAGGATATCTACCAGACCCCGGCGGCAATGTCGCAGGCATATGGCAAGACCTATCAAAGCTTTTCGGAATGCAGTCTTTCGGAAAACGGAACCTACGGCGGCTATAACAACAAAAACAAAATGTATTTAGATTACAAGCATTTTAACGACCGCCTGTTTGCCGGATGGTATCAGTGGTTCCGGAGCGAAATTCAATCCTACATTCCGGGAATGCGGGTACATAGCAAAATGATTCATTATATGGGCGGAGACGACCGGTTTGTTGTCCGGAGTCAGATTCATAACGGCATGAATATGGAAACGCTCACCGAAGCGACCGATCTAAACGGTTACGATCAGGGCGCAACGATCCGAAATGCTTATGCCTATGA
>CAKSJF010000132.1 GCA_934462945.1 uncultured Clostridia bacterium
GGAGTATGATGACCGTGTCATTCCATACGTTTGAATTAAGTTTTGAGCTTACCGATAACTACCGTAACGTGAAGGAAGCGCTGCATAAATGCGGCTGCAAGAACTATAAAGATAAAAGAGAAAAAACACCGACGCATGTGTTTGAGGTGTATCCGGGGTTGGTTGCATATATAAAAAAGGTCAGGCAAGGCGACTACACCCACAATATGCTGTACTACAGGATTAACCCCAGAAGACTAACTGATGATAATAATTACGTAGGGCTTTTTGACGCTGCGCGTTCCGGCGATATGCTTGATAAGGTTGACAAAATTCTGAACAGGATTTATTCCGATATGCCCCTGACAGAGGAATGTATGCTGTCACGTATTGACTTTTGCTGCAATGCATGCCTGGAGTCTGCCGATGAAGTGGATTTTTATATCGACCTTCTTAAGCGCGGCGCATCACATGATACGTACGAGATCCAAAAATACAAGAACGATGTGGCTAAACGAAAAGTGCTATCAAAAAACGGGATAACTTACATAGGGAAAAATGACGTTAATATCGTGTTTTATAACAAGCAGCGGGAGATGGAACAGCAAAACTTAACGTATCGCGATGTAGATTACCTTAACAGAATCATCAGAATCGAGATCCAGTGTAAAAGGGCGAAAATTAAGCGCATCTGCCGGCGTTATGATATACACGGTGTGCGAGAGTTTTTGGAAAACTCAGACGAAATCGGACTGCCTGTCATGAGAAAATATGCCGGCATTTTTTGCGGCGGCGGTGACTTTTGTAAAGAAAAGGCCATTGTCAAGGAAATAGATTCCTCGGCATACAAGAATAAAACAAAGGAGCTTATGAAAGAGCTTGTAAGCCTTTCGGCAAAGCACAGCAGCCTTGATAAGGCGGTTAAAAAGCTTAACGAAAAATACGGCGCCGACAGGATTTTGAAAATCAGACAAAAGTTTAATGAACTGAATATAAGCCCTGTGGTAATCCCGCGGCGCGCACAGTATAAAAGACTGCCCGGAACAGACACGCTGATCGGGCATTTTTACAACAAAATCGAGTAGGCTGCGGCAGCCGTACGTGAAAAATGGAGAGTGTGAAAAAAAGTCTGTAAAAAAGAATCCTTCTATGATAGAATATAAATAATATCATAGGAGGAATTTTTTATGGCAAGACGCAGACGAGAAAGAATGAGCGAAGGTAAAAAGAATATCATTGCCGGACTGATTCAGGAGTATAACATCAAGAGTGCAGAAGATATTCAAGAGGCGTTAAAAGACCTGTTGGGCGGAACGATTCAAGAGATGATGGAAGCTGAGCTTGACGAACATTTGGGATATGATGAATATGAACGCAGCGACAATCCTGATTACCGAAACGGCGTAAAGCGCAAGAAATTACGCAGTTCATACGGCGAAATACCGATTGATGTTCCGCAAGACCGTGACGGTGATTTTGAACCGCAGATAGTGCAAAAACGCAAAAAGGACATATCTGCAATAGAGCAAAAAATCATTGCAATGTCGGCTAAAGGAATGACTACAAGGCAAATATCGGATATCATAGAAGATATATACGGTTTTGAGGTAAGCGAAAGCATGGTTACTGCCGTCACAAACAAAATACTGCCTCAAATAGAGGAATGGCAGCAAAGACCGTTATCAGCGGTATACCCAATCGTTTTCATTGATGCAATACATTTTTCCGTGCGCGATGAGCATATTGTGAAAAAGATAGCTGCATATATAATTCTCGGTATTAATGACGAGGGCAAAAAAGAGGTATTGAGCATAACCGTAGGTGAAAACGAAAGCGCAAAATATTGGCTTGGTGTATTAAATGACCTTAAAAACCGAGGAGTACAGGATATATTAATTCTATGTGCCGGCGGCTTATCCGGGATAAAAGAGTCGATTGCAGCAGCATATCCAAATACCGAATATCAGCGTTGTATCGTTCATCAGGTGCGAAACACCTTGAAATATGTTGCGGAAAAAGACAAAAAAGCATTTGCTAATGACCTAAAGAGTATATACCATGCACCAAATGAAGAAAGTGGCTACGAGCGTATGCAGGCTGTCGCTAAAAAATGGCATGACAGATATCCGAATGCAATGAAACGCTGGGAAGAAAATTGGGATGTCATATCGCCGATGTTCAAATTTTCGGCGGATGTCAGAAAGGTTATGTACACAACCAATGCAATAGAAAGCCTCAACAGTGCGTTGCGTCGGTTAAACAGCCAGAGAAGCGTATTTCCAAGCGATACCGCACTTTTGAAAGCATTGTATTTAGCGACATTTGAGGCAACAAAGAAATGGACAATGCC
>CAKSJF010000133.1 GCA_934462945.1 uncultured Clostridia bacterium
CAGTATTTTGCGTTTCCTTTCCTTTCGGATATATCTGCACCGCAGGATTTACAGGTTTTCATTTTCACATCAATCCTTTCCTTATGGCTCTGTCACGATTTCCGCGATTTTTACCGCAACATCCGTTGATTTTGTTTTGTTATACTCGCATTTTAACGATTCCAACCGTTTTTGCAATTCAAGGTTTTTATCAAAGCAATCTGACAGAACTTTCAAAGTATCAAAATCATTGATTGCCTTTGCGATTTTTTCTCTCGCTGTTTTCTCATCATAAAACCCACGCGAAAACATTTTATAAATGGATTCACACATGAGATAAAGCATTGTTTCCACCGGGTCAAGTTCATCATCGCCCTGCTCATAATATGCCATATGTTTAATCTGGTTTGCTGTCAACACATCCGCACACCTCCTTTGCTTCTTTTACGCTATATACAACTCCTCCGGCTGCTCCGTATCTGTTTTTCATAACCTTTAAAAAGTTTAACTGTTCCGTTGTCGGCTTATTGGGTTTTACTTTGGTTTCCAAAAAATATATTTTTCCGTCCTTAATGCAGAACAGATCGGAAAAGCCTTTCGGAAGTCCGGTATCAAACCATCTGCCGTCCGGAGTTCTGACCTTGCCGACATTTGCCCGGAAAACTGCATACCCTCGTTTGGATAATTCAATCCGAATCTTATTCATTAATTCTGTTTCTTGCATGTTATAAACCTTTCTTCAAGACGATGATATTTCCTCGGTACTGGAATTCCTAATTCTATACACTTCCGAATTCCCCACAAAGGATGATATTTTTTTGCTTTCCGGAATCGCTCCATATCGTCCCAGTTGTCAATCTCTTTATATGCGTTATACGGTTTTTGCCTTAAAACATCCTCTGCCTTGATCTGCTGTAATTCTGTATTGATTTTCTCCATCTCCGCGCGTTCTGCTTCGGTCTGCTGAAACAGATGGCTGCAATATGGACATACCTTTGCCGTGTTCGGAACACAGGAATAGCAGATAGGACATTGTTTAACGATAATTTCGGATTTTTCCTTTCGCCGTTTCCCATGTAAATCCCAGTCTCTCTGATCATCCGGTAGTCCGTGCCGGTAGACGTTCCCGACATTATCAATAATAATTGCCGTTTTGCCTTTCTTATACCGCATAGACCTCATAGACTGCTGAATGTGCAGGGTCAGCGACATAGTAGGTCTTAGGAGAATGACACATTCACAATCCGGAACATCGAACCCCTCACCGAACAAATCCACATTTGACAATATGGTAATTTTTCCATCCCGGAAATCCTGAATCACTCTTTTTCTTCGCTCCTTTGGGGTTGTTCCGTCTAAATGTGCCGCATTTACTCCGATTGCCTGAAACTGTTGTGCGGTTTTCTCGGAAAGCTCCACGCTTGCACAATACACGATTGTTTTCTTTCCGTCTGCAAACTTGCGCCAGTTTTCCAGTACCTGACCGAATATCAGCCGTTTATTCATCAGCTCATTGACATCTGCCGCCACATATTCGCCATGGCTTGTCCTTAAGCCGTCCGTATCAACTAATTTTGCGCTGTAGTACCGATACGGAGAAAGGTAACCGTTTTCAATCAGCCACTTTGTAGAAACGCTTTCTACCATGCATTCATAGATTTCGCCCAGTCCGGAGCGGTCTAACCGGCAGGGGGTGGCGGTAAACCCTAACCGGATGGCGTCCTGGTAGTATGTATAAATCTTTGTATAGCTTGCTGACAGGCTATGATGGCATTCGTCCGTGATGATCAGCTTTGGTTTCCAGCTCCGCTTTCCTAACCGCCTTGAAACGGTCTGCACCATGGCAATCTGACAGAACCGCAGATCAACACCACATTTTTTAAAGGTATCTTCAATCTGCTCACACAGTTCTTTCCGATGAACTAAAAACAAAACATTGTTTCCCTTATCGGTTGCAGATTTTGCAATGCTTGCTTGTATGACAGATTTACCGCCGCCGCACCCCAGAACAGCAACCACTGATCTATGACCGCTCCTTAATTCCGCTTTTATTTTCTGAATGAGTTCTTTCTGGTATGGTCTTAATTCCATTTATTTCCTCCTTTCTTAAAAAAACTTACATTTTTTCGGGTTTCCCTTACATGAAAACTTACTAAAAAATCCTCTCAAATGGCTTCATTACTGGAAAACTTACAAACTTACATATTTTTTGAAAAACATATAAATATATAATACGAAAAAAATACCTAAAATTTTAAACGCTATATAATATAATAATTATGTAAGTTTTGTAAGTTATGTAAGTTTTGTATTATAAACGGCTCTACTAAGC
>CAKSJF010000134.1 GCA_934462945.1 uncultured Clostridia bacterium
TGTGATCCTTGCGAAAAATCTGGACGCATACCGCACCAGAAAGATTCGGATTTTAAACGGTGCGCATACGGTTTTAGCTGCCATGAAGTGTTCGGAACACAGAATTTTTTGGTCAACATCTTAAAAGAAACGCGCGGCATAAAAAACATTGACCGGGAGGAGATCAAAATCAATGTGGTCGGTGTGAACCACTTCACCTGGCTCACCGCCGCAAGCTATCAGGGAGAGGATCTTTTTCCGCTCTACCGGCAATTTGCACTGGAGCATCCGGAGGGAACGGCAATCAAAAGTGATGACAACTGGATGAACAATTCCTTTGCAAGCACAGAAAAAGTAAAGCTGGATTTGTTTTTGCGCTATGGGTATATTGCAGCCGCCGGCGACAGGCACTTAGCGGAATTTTGCCGCGGCAGCTGGTATTTAAAGGATCCGGCATGTGTGGATCACTGGCATTTCGGACTGACCGGCGTTGCCTGGCGGAAAGAGGATTTAGCCAAACGTCTGGAAAAGACAAAACGGCTTGTTTCCGGCGAGGAGGATGTTCAGATTGTCGGAACAGGTGAGGACGGTGTGAAGCAGATTCGTGCGCTTTTAGGTCTCGGAGATCTGATTACCAATGTGAACATTCCGAATGCCGGTCAGATTCCGAATCTGCCACTTGGCGTGGTTGTGGAAACAAACGCACTCTTTCGTGCAGATTCTGTACAGCCGGTTTGTGCAGGAGAAATTCCAAAGGAAATCTACGGACTGATTGCACCGGTTGTCGGAGAGCAGGAATTAGTGGTAGAAGCAGGACTTCGCCGTGATTTACAGTTAGCATACTGTGCCTTTTCCGAGGATAACCTGGTTCAGCTTTCACCCGCCGATTCCAAAGCGCTTTTTGACGAGATGGTGGAAAACACAAAGTCTTATCTTGAAAGCTACAAATAAATTCTAAAAATCCCCCCTTTCGCATATGCTTGTTAGGGGGGATTTTTGTGAGAAAAATGAGCTATCGGATATTATGTCTGTTCTTAGCGGTTTTGTGCGCATTCTTTTCGGGATGTGCAGGAACAGCGCATCATACAGAATCCATCAAGGAGGAATATTCATGTTTCTGACCATTCGGATAAAAAAGCTTTTTGCAGCTCTTTTCTGCGCAGCATTGCTCATTTGCGGCTTTGCCGGCGCACAGCGGATTCTGCCTGCCGGCACAGAACCGGAGGAGGGGGTAACCGTACCGATTATGATGTACCACAGCGTTTTAAAAAATCCAGCTTCAAGCGGAACGTATGTCATTTCTCCGAACGACTTGGAGGCAGATCTGAAATTTCTTTCGGAGCATGGCTATCAGACGGTTGTCATGCAGGATCTGATCGATTTCTGCAAAGAGAAAAAGCCGCTCCCGGAAAAGCCGGTGGTGTTGACCTTTGACGACGGATACTTAAATAACATGACCTACGCACTTCCGCTTTTAGAACAGTACAACGCAAAGGCGGTCATTTCCATTGTCGGAGAATATACCGATCTCTATACCAAAACCCCGGATGAGCATGTCAGCTATGCGCATCTTTCCTGGGAGCATTGCCGCAAGCTGCAAAAAAGCGGCAGAATCGAACTGCAAAATCATTCCGATCTGCTGCACCATTTAAAGGGCAGAAAGGGCAGCTTTAAAAAATCCGGCGAATCCACCGGACAATATCAGGAAATGCTCTCATCAGATTTAAGCAACATGCAGAAAAAAATGCTTCAGGAGCTGGGCGCTCCGGCAAATACCTATACTTACCCCTACGGCAGTATTGCAAATGATTCCATCCCGGTCATTCGGGAACTTGGATTTTCTGCAAGCCTTTCCTGCTGCGAGGGAATCAACACGCTGACCGGTTCGGAGGATGAGCTGTTTTTATTAAAACGCTGTCTGCGCTCCGACCGGCGGAGTGTAGAGAAAATTTTTCATGAATTTCATCTGATTTAGAAAATTTTGAAATAAATCTTGATTTTTTTACGATTCTATGCTATGCTCATTTTGGGTGATTCGTATGGAATTTGAATTTTGCAGAGAAAAAAGCGAACAAAAAGAAAGCATGCGTGATTATCACTATCACAGCTGGTTTGAGATTTATTATATGGTGTCGGGCAGCTGCCGGTATTTTGTCGGAGATCAGCTGTTTTCTGTGAACGAGGGCGACATGATTCTGATTCCGCGGCGCGTTCTGCACAAAACAGCATATTTGTCCGGTCGGCACGAGCAGATTCTTTTAAATTTCCCCCAGGAAATGATCGGCATGCCGCTGCTTTCCGAAGTGAAAAAGACAATCTGCTGCACACCGG
>CAKSJF010000135.1 GCA_934462945.1 uncultured Clostridia bacterium
ATTGCTGTACAGCGGATTTACACCCCAGACAATCAGTGTATTGCAGCGTCCGAAATCCGGCGGCATCAGCATGATATTTTTGCCAAAATTGCACTGATTTGCCATCATAAGGGCATAGGCACAGGTACTTGACTCTGTCCCGTAATTCGGTGTGCCATATTTATTTACAAAATCCGTGATCTGCGGGCGGAACCACTTCGGATGTCCCATATAGATCATCGTCTGCTCAGCGCCATAAATCTTCTTGACCGACTGCATGCGTTCCGCAACGGTGTCCAGTGCTTCCTCCCAGCTGATCCGTTCAAACTTTCCTTCTCCCCGGGCACCGACACGCTTCATCGGATACAGAATGCGATCCGGATGATACAATGCCTGCTTCAGTGCCGCGCCTTTGACGCAGACACGCCCCGATGCTCCCGGCAGTGTTTTATTGCCTTCTATTTTTATGATTTTTCCGTCTTTCAGATAAAAATCCAGCAAACACTCTCCGCCGCAGAATCCGCAGGTTCCTGTTCTCACCTCAATCCCGGTCTCTTTCCCCGGGATCTTCGCCCGCAGCAGTTCTTCGGCACTGAGCGTGACATGCGGTTTTAATATTTTTTCCTGACTGTCCATTTCTCTGTCCATCTGCATTCTTATTCTCCTTAATTTCTGCCTGACTTTTTATTTTCACACTACTCAATATATGTTAAAAAAATTCGTTCCGTATGTTCGTTAGGAATTTTTCAAACAGCTTCATAGTAAACAAAAAATGCCGGCAAATCATGTTTATAATTGTATACTTACAAATGAAATGCCCTCTTCCTTCAGAAGTTTCATTTCGTTTTCCCGACAGGTAAACAAAAAAATCTGATTTTCCTGTTCCGCCAGCCACCGCAGGGTCTGACGCAGCCGCTCTTCATCATAATTTGCAAAGGTCTCATCCAGAAGAAATGGCAGCGGTTCTTCCTTCATCAGCATATGTCCGGCCGCCATCCGATAAGAAAAATACGCCTGCTGCATCGTTCCCTGACTGTACGCCTCCGGCACACGTTTCTGCATCTGCTCTGTCAGTACGATGCCCTGTGCACCGTTCATCTGCAGCTGCTCATGTACATCTCCCGTAATCTGCGCCAGGATCTCTGACATCTCTTTGTCCAGGGTATGCTCCAGCGTCTTTGACATTCGGGCGGCAAGACGGGACATGGTTTCTGCCGCCAGTTCCAGTGCTTCCCTAACTGCCCTGGCATTCTGCTCTTCCAAAGTCTCCTGCTGCAGTTCATCCACCTGCTCTGTCAGATTCTCCAGTTCCACTTCTTTCTCCTGTATCTGGCTTTGCAGCTGATCCCCGGAACCTTCCTGCCGGGCTGCCAGAAGCTGAAGTGCTTTTTTCTGATCCTTCAGTTTCTGCAGTTGTTCTTCCAGGGCCGATTTCTGCTGACGCACACGCTGTAACTGCTGATCCAGAGCAGATTTTCTTTGCTCCCACTCCACAGAATAAAGATCCGCCCGGCCATTTGACCGGCCATTTTGCTCCCTGTAATCCTGTGCAGCGTCATTTATACTTTGTCTGTGATTCTGTGCAGCGTCAGTTTCTTTCTTTGCCCTGTTTCTGCGATAGGCTGACACAATCCCGGCCAGGATCAGAATGATGCAGATAATATTCAAAGCCGGTGCTATCTTCTGAAATCCCTCCATGGCAGACCTTAAAACAGGTGCCAGAATCAGACCCGTCACACCGATCAGCAAAAGTGGTGAAAATCCTGCGTTTTTACCGGATTTCTGCTGAAGTGCGTCCGCTTCCTCCTGTTCCCGTCGGAACTGCTCCCGCTTCCATTGTTCCCGTTCAGCCTGCTCCCATTCCGACTGTTCCCGCGCTACCACGTTCTGCAGCTCCTGTTCCCGCTTACAGACCGTCTGATACTCTGCCTGTATCGGTTCTGCCTGCCGCTGCAGCTCTCTTACCTGCTCCTGCACCGTGCCCTGCTTGGTACTCTGCTTTTCCTGCTGCGCTTTCAGCCCGGCGATATCACGTTCCAGCACCTGTTGGTTTACTTCCAGCTGATGGATATGCGACAACCGTTGCTGTTCCAGTTCTTTCCGGGTCTTCTCCGCATTTTTTCGTTTCTGCTCCAGTTCCTGCAATGCCTTCGACAATTGAAAATCCCCGCTTCCGGTCTGCGCCAGATTACTGCGTTCATCCTCTAAAAGTACACCGAGTTCCCGCCCCGGAAGCAGCTGTTCCTGCCCGATACAGCAGGTATTTTCATAGGCTGCTGCACTGACATTACCAAGCAGCATGTCCAGATCTCCGTATTCC
>CAKSJF010000136.1 GCA_934462945.1 uncultured Clostridia bacterium
TCCGCCAAGCCAGCTGGTTTTATTTGACGCGGCATTTCTGATTTGTTTGTTCTGCATTAATTTTTGCTGACATTTCAACCAAGTATCGGAGGGAATCACACCCTCGTGAGTCATAACGACAGCTTTTATATCCGACCAATCCATGCTGCCTGATGTATGCTTTGTTTTACCGTAAATCTGAACACCGTGCACACCGTCAAATGCTTCGGGCGGACTGATGATTTCTGCGGAATATTTTTGAAAATATTCGTAAATACGATTGTCCGCCATCACGTAAATGGGATTTTTCAAAATTGTAGATAGTTTTGCGGTAGTCCATCCTCCGCCGGACAGCGGCTTTATGTCATTTGCCGTAAGTTTTTTTAAGAGTCTGCCAAGCGTTACATTCTCGACAGCATAAGCGTCAAATATGTATTTAATCTGTTCAATTTCATCAGGTATGGGTTTTAATTTCTTTGTCTTGATGTTGTTAATCACCGTTGGCTCAAGCTCAAATCCGTATGGCTTTCTGCCGCCCATATAAAAGCCCATTTCACTTCTGCTCACATAAGCCTGTGTCACTCTCTGAATGATTGACTGCCGCTCAAACTCGGCAAATACGGCTAAGATTTTAACGATAAGTTCGCCGTATGGACTTGATGTATCGAATGCTTCCTGTGTCGATACAAATTCCACACCGTATTCCTTAAAAACGGCTAATATATTAACGAAATCGGCAAGACTTCGTGAAATTCTGTCAAGACGGTATACAACAACTTTTGATATTTTATCTTGCTCAATTTTGTGCATCATCTGCTGAAATCCGTCGCGGTTGACATTGCCGCCGGAAAAGCCGTTATCGACAAAGGTCAGCACCTTTTCCGAACGTTCATCTGGCTTTATCATCGCCCGGCAATAGTCAATCTGTGTCTCACAGGATATGCTGTTCTCTTTCTCGATTGATTTGCGTGCATAAATTGCTATTGCCAAAAAATGCAGCCTCCTTTCCTAAGGCGGAGCATATACTGCTCCGCCCTATAAAATTTATACAACTTTATGGATAAAAATCCGGTAAAGCTCGTCAACGATTCTTTCTTCAAGCTCCCGCCTTTTTGATTCTGTGAGTACTATGCTATGTTTTACGCTGTGTATATTGGAGTGCAAGTCTAAATATTCTGAATACCCTGATTCTTTTGTGTTAATGCTTTTAAGCATTCTCATCACCTCTGGTTTCATCCTATGCTTGGGACGTGCCCGGTTATTCAATATGCTATATGTTTAGGACTTTCACTGCCGAATTAACTATCATACTCGTCGCAAAAAAAGAGCCTCAATAGTGAAATTTCCTATCGAGACTCTTTGAAATAATATGAACTGAATCATTTTTTGATAATACCGGCTGCATCCTATTATTCGCTTTCTTTGATCGCTTTCAGCATTTGCAGCTGTTCCGGATCGAAAGACGAATCAGCAAAAAGCGCAATATCAATGGTAAGCGCAGCGCCCATTTTTGTCATATGGCGGACATATTCAATCATATGCTCCCTGGAATGCTTGCAGCCAACTGCTGCCCAAGAACCCCATTCTGTTCCGTCCACCGAAATTCCAAGCGGTGCAAGCACATGACTAAGCGAACCATCGGTAAATTTACCTTTTGGATACGTATTAAAAAAATTAAATTCTCCGGCAGTAAAATCCTCATGATACTGATATTTCAGCACGTCCGGAAAAACACCGTTGTTAAAGGAAACTGCCGCATTTGGATTTCCCTTTTTTATCGCTCTATAATAGTAATCCAGCAACTCATCTGTATAATGAAATTTGATATCTGTGTGTCCTGCTCCGTAGCATCCGTCAAGCCACCAGCCATGCACCAGGTCACCGTACCGAACCGCGTATTCCTCCAAAACAGCCGCCCATTTCTTCACAAACTCCTCACTGACATCCTCTCTGGGAGGTGTAAAGCCAAAACGTTTCCCCGCTGTTTCATCCTTCCACGGTCCATCACCGGTGTAATAAAGATACAGCTTAATTCCGTATTTTGCAAGCGCCTTTGCCAAATCCATCGGGAAATCACGTGTTGCACATGCCTCCCCCGGCTTTGTTCCGGCAATTTCATCAAATGTCTGATTGGGTGCAAGCATATACTTTGTTCCCTGCACAATTGTAATAAAATAATATGCTGCGCCTGCCTCATGCAGTTGTGCGGCAATTTTTTCTGCATCCATCTGTTCCACTAACTCATTCCAGGAGCGTGCCTGACCGCAGCTTAGCGGATTTTGCGGATTGTTTTGCACTCCAT
>CAKSJF010000137.1 GCA_934462945.1 uncultured Clostridia bacterium
ATATCAATTATAAAATAAGAGTTTATAATCCGAAAGGTTTATAGACTCTTTTTGTTTTGCACAAAATCATAAAAGAATTTATTTTTATATAACATATAATTAATAAAAACATTTGTGAATCTTTTGGACAGAAAGTCGGTTTCGACTTTCTGTCTATGCACTCAAGCATTAATTCAATTCCGCAAGTTAAACCTTTCAGCCAAATATCTGAGATATTTACCTATTGTCATGCTGCACCCCAATTTCCGTTTCCTAACAGGAGTTCATATAATATTTTGGTGTAACCTGTTTGTCTGAAATCAGAACCCAGAGTATGTATTTGATTTAGAGCTTTGCCTGTTGAATCCATACCGAAACAGGAACACCGGTATATTCCTTGAACGCTTTTTTATATCCGGAAATGCTGAGATATCCGCATTTTTCTGCAACGCTTTCAATCGGGATGCCGGAAAGCAGAAATTCCTTTGATTTTTCAATACGGATTCTCATGAGATGTTTGATATAGGGAATTTGTGTTTTCTTTCGGATGATCCGGCTTGTACAAGGATTGCAGCTTCAAGTCCTGGTAATCACATTTTAAGGACGATATCAAGGAACAGCTGTCTTTTTCATTTTCAGATGTGTTAATTGCTGTCGAATCGTCGCATAGTTTTAAAATAAATTGACAAATTGCCTCATTCATTTTACGAAAGTCAAGTGTGACTGGCTTTGTACTTTTGATTAGGCATAGGTCAAAATAAATACCGCTTTTTGATTTGGATACAACAAATTTGATCGGTGTATTGTCGAACTTCATACATGGAACAGAAAAAATAATTCGTATCTAATTGTAGGAAACGGTCAGGATATCTTTCTTTTTTGTATATTTGATTGCAGCAGTATTGCCATCTATGCAAAGACGTATTCTGAAATCGTTTGTGATCATAAGTCCGTCGGTTGTATCAATTGACAAATGTTTGTTTCCGCGGTTTGTAACAAAAATAACATGCCCGAGTATCGTATTTTTATTTTGAACACAATTGATTTTTGCCGAGGCGAAGTCATGATTGTTGTTCAGAACTTTCAGTGTAACCGTATGCAAATCATCTTTTTCTCCGAAATAGCCGATCAGAGGGATATTTCCATACCAAAAATATTCATGATTAAAGCTCCCGATCGCATAATTCGGACGGATATAATTTGTAGCAATTCTTGAAATATAGGAGAATCTGTAATTGGAACCTCTCGACACAAGAGATTGCAGATTTTTTTTGATTTTTCACATGAAAATGAAAAAGGTATTTTGGTGGACATTTCGACAAAATCGGAGTTGAGGGAGAGGCGTTTTTAGGTGCTTTTCCGATGACATAAGCAATAAACAGACGAAATTGACCAATCGGCATATGGGCGCGGATTATTTGATGTGTTCAGCCTTAACACAAATCGGTATAGAGCATGAGTTGTCCTATCTGGTTGGTATGGTAGTCACAATCTGGCTGAATATTAATGAGTTGATCAGCATATTAGAGAATGTGGCAAAGATCACAGGCACGAAAGCGCCGGCAATGCTGGTAAAGCTTTTGGAACGTCTCAAAGACGGTGTAGAAAACAGGAGTGATGATAATGGCAAACACTAATCAGATTCGTGATGTTTCCGCTTTGTCCCCACTGGCGCAGACAGCGTTCCGGCTATTCCGTGAACGCTGCCGGGCTGCCGGCTTGGATTTTATCGTGACTGAAACATACCGTTCACAGGAGCGTCAGAATTACCTCTATGAGCAAGGCAGAACACGACCAGGGAAAATAGTCACCTGGACGAAAAACAGCCGCCATACAAGCCGTAGAGCCTGGGACATTGTGAAACGGAATCCAAACGGTAGTATTGATTATTCTGATAAGGCATTCTACCAGAAATGCGGAAAGATTGCCGCAGAACTCAATATCACATGGGGCGGTACATGGAAACAAGCCGACACCCCGCATTTTGAAATCAAAGAAAACTGGAAACCGCCAAAGGAGGATAACGCTATGACCGAATCAGAAAGAAAAGAATTTGAACAATTAAAAGCAACTGTCAATCAGTTAGCCGCACAGCAGGAAAGGGTGTACCATTACACCACGGAATTACCCGAATACCCGGACGGCACAGGCAGGGCAACCATCCAGAAATTAATGGATCGCGGAATCTATAAAGGAGCCGCTCCGGATGATCTGAACTTGCCGGAAACACTGTTCCGGCTGCTGGTGCTGAATGATCGGGCGGGGGTGTATAAATAAGAAAATCGGAGCGGAGAAATCCG
>CAKSJF010000138.1 GCA_934462945.1 uncultured Clostridia bacterium
CATTTCATCAATGCCGCGTGTTGCTGCCCAATCCAATTCTTTTTTCGCTTTCTCTGCATTTGCATAGCATTCTGCAATATCGCCCGGACGGCGCGCTTCAATCTTATATGGCAGTTTTTTACCGCATGCTTTTTCAAATGCTGCAATTACCTGCAATACAGAATAGCCGTTTCCAGTTCCCAGATTAAAGATATGTACACCCGGAAGATTGGTCATATGCTCTAATGCTTTTAAGTGACCCAGCGCTAAATCTACCACATGGATATAATCCCGGACGCCGGTTCCGTCTACGGTCGGATAGTCATTTCCGAATACATGAATATATTCTAATTTTCCAACTGCAACCTGTGCCACATACGGCAGGAGGTTATTGGGGATTCCTTTCGGATCTTCTCCGAGCTTTCCGCTCTTGTGTGCACCGATCGGGTTAAAGTACCGAAGCAGGGTAACAGACCACTTTTCATTCGCCTTAAAGACATCGGTTAAAATATTTTCAATCATCAGCTTGGTAGAGCCGTATGGATTGGTGGTGGAAAGCGGGAAATCCTCTGTAATCGGAACTGTTTTCGGCATGCCGTAAACGGTTGCGGAGGAGGAGAATACCAGGTTAAATACATTATGCTTTTCCATAATATCCACCAGATTCAGCGTTCCGGTAATATTATTATGATAATAGCGAATCGGAATCTGGCAGGATTCTCCGACAGCCTTTAAACCTGCAAAATGAATCACGGCGTCAAATTTATTTTCCTCAAAGCACTGATTCACTGCATCATAGTCTAAAAGATCTACCTTATAAAAAGCCGGTTTCTTTCCGGTGACCTCATAAATCACATCCAAAACCTTTTCATTTGCATTATACAGGTTATCCAGAATCACAACCTCATAACCTGCATTCAGCAATTCAATTGTTGTATGGCTGCCGATATAACCAGCGCCGCCCGTCACTAAAATCTTCATATTTTTCATGATCCTTTCTGATAAAATTTACGTTTCCTGATATTAGTATAGCGCATTTTTAAAAAAATTTCAAGATTTTGATTGATATTATAAAAAAAATGTGTTATAATACAAATGACAGGGGGGGATTTGAGATGCAAATTGTTGATTTACATCATCATACAACATATAGCTATGACGGCAGCAGCACCCCCGATGAGGTGATCCAAAATGCAATTGAACACGGAGTTTCCGTGCTTGGAATTACGGATCATCAGTTTTCCATCGGCACAAGCCTTTATACATATGTACGCGAAATCCGCGCACTGCAAAGGAAATACCAGGATCATATCCGGGTATTGTGCGGCCTGGAAATCGGCACGCGTCCTGCACCAAATGATTTTTTAACTTCGTCCTCCGAGGATCTGGACTATTGCCTGTTTGAATCGCTCGACCATCCTAAGGGAATGGATTTTTATGAGTTTTTAGAGTGGCAAAGGCAATTCCGCTGTCCGAGAGGCTTGGCGCATACAGATATTTTTCGTCTGCAAGAGCGCTACGGTGCAGATATACTTCAGATTATGCGGGAAGAGAATCTCTTTTGGGAATTAAACACCTCCGGAAATTACATCTACTATTACGATTTTTTAACCAACCAAAAAAAGCAGAAAAAAGTGCAGAAAAGCGGAATCCGTATGAGCATTGGCTCGGATACGCATTGGGTTGGCGAATATTCTTTTTCACGGCTCACGCGTGCAAATCAATTCGTAAGCGACTTGGGAGTTTTAACTGTAGGTTTATAAGTTTCCCTTGTTAAGGCTTTCAGTGGCTTATATCACATTTACTCAGGGAAAATGTCGGAAGTGAGGTCGGAATCCGGTTCGGCCGAACGCCGGCATTTTTTCTGTCCGATTTTAAAAATCAAAAAAGGGGATGTAAAAAAGAGTGCAGAACGCTCCAAACGCGCCCGACGGCGTACTGGCGTACTCCGAGCGGCGCGTTTGGAGCGTAGTT
>CAKSJF010000139.1 GCA_934462945.1 uncultured Clostridia bacterium
ATATCTGAATCATACCTGCGATCCGGCCTTCGCCGTACAATCCGTGCCCTTCACTTATATTCTGCCACCAGGAAGATAAGTCTGAGCTTCGGGGAGCGACCCCTAACTTCTTACCCTTGGCTTACGCCACAAGCCTGCACAGGATTGGCTACCTGTAAATTTCACCGTCCATTCAGATTAATAAACGAGTTTTTGTCAATCTGCCATATGGCTACTTTCACCGGCGACTTCTGTTATAGGCGGATTTCTCCGTCATCAAGGCAGAATGCATTGTTGGCTTTACCTCTGTCATATCAGTTGCCACACTGATATCCCTTAGGCTTACTCCTACACCGTAGGCGTCTATTGCTGCATCCAGAAGTTCCGTGCTTTTAAATGCGGGCATTTCTGCGATATGTGTTTCCGTTGACGGTTTCCGTCTTCCCGGGATTTATCACTAAACCCCGGCAGCCTTCCAAAAGAAGTATCCTTGATTTGGTTGACTGGGCGCCCCTCACCCGTTTCCGGGTCTATTGGATTTACCACACACCTCGAAGTACTGGCGTACTTTATTCATCGAGTTGATCGCAGGTATGATTCAAATATTCAATTTGTTTTTTTGTAATCTCTCTTGCTGACAATACTTAGTATAGAGTAAAAAGAAAGATTTGTCATTAAACTGCTGGTTTAAAAAAGCGTAAAAAAATGCCCCCATATTTTCTATGGAGGCATTAATAAATGTGTTAGCTTACTTTTTGCAGTGCTTTATTTTCTCTCTTTTCTTTTTTTATAACCCACGGTGCCTAAAGCTCCCGCAGATACCAAAAGCATCAAAAGCGTAACGCCAAGTGGTAACTCATCTCCGGTCTTAACGGATTTGCCGGCAGAAGTAGCGTTGCCACTTCGTGCTGCCGTTGCGCCTGGAGATTTCTTTGTGTTACCGTTTCCAACGGTAGTTTTATTGTTTCCACTGGTAGTTTTATTGTTTCCGTTTTGTGTTTTAGCGACATCCGTTACCACACCAATGGTGCCAAGGCTGCTGATTTCTACGGAAAGCACTTTATCTTTTACTGTGCCTTTTAAAGTCTCTACTTTTCCGTTTGTACAATGTAAAAGGGTCATTTCTTTTCCTTCATATTCTTTTCCGACCGAAACAGAGTCTTTTCCAACCGAAACAGAAAGTGTTGCTTTCTTCGGGAGACGAATCTCTTTTCCGTTCTTCAGAAGTTTCACTTCATATAAGCAGAATAAAGATTTGTTTGTCGGAAGATCTTTTTTCATCAGAGCAACATCTTCGTGGTCATTTTTAATCGGTTTTACAGAAAGTTCCATATCATCTGTCAGACCTTCACCTTTTAAGGAAATACCATACTTTTTATTTGACAGCAGAGTAACGGATGTTTGCTGGTCGTCAGGTTTTTCTGATTCACCCGGTTTTTCCGATTCGCCCGGTTTTTCAGGAGTGTCCGGCTTTTCTTGCTCACCCGGTTTTTCTTCTCCTTGTGCTTCTACAAGGAAGGTATAAGTTCTGCGGTCAGTTCCTCGTACATTCTTTTCGGAAACCAGTTGAATCTGTGTTCCGACTTCAACCGGAATCTGTTGAGATACACCATACGCAACACCGTCGGCTTCAATGCTTGCAACACTGTAGCGATTGAAAAATTCAGGAGTGAAAGAAATTTCATCCTGGTTTGTGAGCAGAGTATACTCATAACGGTCTCTCTCAAAGGTTTCTTTTAAATTACCGCCCTGTAAGCCCAGTGTTTTTAATTCAGCATTTGCTTCCAAATCTTCACCAAGATTTTCGGTGTACTCTACAGTAATCACAGAGTGATCTTTTACTTCCCCGTTGTGTACGGTG
>CAKSJF010000140.1 GCA_934462945.1 uncultured Clostridia bacterium
TATATTTCAACCGTCTGCCTGATGCTTGAATCTTTCATTTTACTGCATTGTCATTTTGGTATCGTTTCCGGAGTATGCAACGTCTTCTTCGACCTCGGCGCCGATAGCTTGCATGTTTGTATATTTTACGCTCTGCTCCATAACATTTTTAAGCATTTCCATTCGCATATTCAGAGCGCTGCACAGAACATCCTTTCGCTGCTCGTCTATACTTTCCGATGTTTTTAAGATATCCGCAAGCTCCTCATCAATTCCCTTGAGCTTATTTAAATCAAGCCACGAGAAATCATCAACCAGTTTTATCTGATCGGCGTGCCTTGTCTTAAACGGTTTCGCATCAATATCTCTTGCCCCAGCCTTAATGCTTTGCGTCGGAGTATTGAACCACATTGATGTGCCGCTGTCATACACAGGCGCCGCGCACAGATATTCAAGAGTTTCGGCATTTCGTATCAGTCCGAAGTTGTTCAGATGTCTGTCCTCATTTACAATAATATAGTCAAGTGTAAGCATTTGATTGATTGTACGCCGTATGTCTTTGATACCTCTATGCTCGCAGCAGTCAATGTAATGCTCATACAAAGATTTATCGTTTGGCTTTTTCTCGGACTTTATAATATTATGCGCCGTAACAAGTTCAGTTTGCGCCGTTATGAAATCCTTGCAAGCACTGAACGGCTTATCACCTATTAAAGTCAAAGTATATTCTGTACAGGGAATGTCAAGCCTTTTCATTATGGCGGTTGCGAGAACTTCGTTATACGGTTCCTGACAATAAGAGCCGCTGCCGCCCTTATACAAAATTCTTTCTCCGTCAACAATTCTCCATTTTTTCTTTAGCCAGCCGTCCGATGCGCTGTCCGGGGACATATAGTTTATTTTATCCGAATCGTTCCCGATTCCTATCAAAATATTTCCTATATCCTCCGAAAAATCATTTTCAAAAAAGTTTATATCCTTCCAGCATATATCGGCTGTTTCGGGCAGTATCCAATACTGATCCGACAGATTAAGTCCAAAACTTTTGCCGAGCATTTCCGCTGCCGTTGAAACATCAAGCCTTATGAGCGCCTCTTTCAATCCGCTTCTGCTTGACGGAATTGCCCTTGCCGACCACCACTCATGGAGTTCACGTCTGTCAACAATTCCGTTTCTAAGCTGTACGCCCTCCGGCAAATGGAGCGGATTTATGACATCATATATTTCGATAAAATAACCCGTCACCTCGTCAAATTCAACATTGACAACGGGAATATTTTTATGCATCAGCTTACATTTCATCGGTGAACCTCCTCTCTCGGTAATCATTTATATCATACCACAGTTTTATATATTCTTCAAGAACTTGCGATATTTTTATGAAAAACAACGAACACCTTTTCCATTTCCAAAGAAATCACATCCTCATTTCTAAAATTGCAAACAGAAATTTTTTACCGTCAGCCCCATGCTTGCTTTTCATATTGCGATTATGTATTCTACATCGAATCAAGAATTTTCACGTTTTCGCCCTGGGTTCTCAGCCACATCAGGATTCCTTCGCC
>CAKSJF010000141.1 GCA_934462945.1 uncultured Clostridia bacterium
CTCTCCGATTGTTTTCATAGCGGATTGCTTTGGAATCTTTCCGTCAAGATATATTCCGATTATGGCCACGCACCCGTCTTCTGACCAAACAACGCAAGTATAACTGCCTTGTTTAATTGATACCTTATTCATTCGGCACCACACATCTCTGTCATAGCAAGGATCTGTAATGTCTACGGTCGGACCGAATGACAGTTTTCCTATTGTTTTCTTTCTCATAAAAAACCTCCTAACGAAAACGGCGGAGCTTTTATCACTCCGCCGCATAATGTGATTTCAGATAGTTTTAATCGGAAATCAAGTCTTCAAATTCTGCTTCTGTCAGTGTAGGTATGCCAAGCTCACGAGCTTTTTGAAGTTTGCTGCCTGCTTTCTCACCGACAATAAGATAATCTGTCTTTTTTGTAACCGAAGATGCCGGAACTGCTCCCAGTTCAATCAGCTTGTTCTGAATGCCGTCACGGGTGTAGTTTTCAAGCTTCCCGGTCGCAACAACTGTTTTTTTGTATAAAGGTGTGATTTTTGTACTCATAGTTTTATTCTCCTCTTTGATAAATTCTATTTTTGTAAGCAATGGACGCCAAAGCTTTTCTTCGTCTTTGTCCGCATACCATTTGTGAATGTTATTATTCATTGTTTCGCCGAAGTCTTTAAGAACGGTAAAATCAAATCCGCTCTTAATTGCATCTTCAAACGCATTCCAGTCTCCGCCGAAGTGTTTGTTAAGTATTCTTCCGGCAGAACGACCTACCATCGGAATGCCAAGTCCTGCAATAAACTGATTGAGTGTGCATTTACGGCTGGCATCAATAGATTTTTGCATTCTCTGATATGACTTTTCGCCAAATCCGTCAGTATCTACGATTTCATCATGATGCTGTTCCAACTCATAAAGATCACCGAAATTCTTCACCCAGCCATTGCTGACAAATGTTTCAAGCGTTGACTCTGCAATGCCATTGATATTCATTCTGGTTTTATCACAGAAATGAACGAACTTTCTGACAAGCTTTGCCGAGCAATGCTGATTATTGCAGCGCAGCACACGGGTTCCTCCGGAAGTTTTGTCAATTTCAAGCGGCTGGCCGCAGCACGGGCAAATCATCGGAAGGCTATATGTACCGCTTTGTGTCGCATTTTCAGCAACCTGCGGAATAATCATATTTGCCTTGTAGATTTTTACCGTATCACCAATACCAAACTTAAATTTCTCGAAAATATCGACATTGTGCAGACTTGCGTGTGTTACAACCGTTCCGTCTATGGTTACGGGTTCTAAAAGAGCCGTGATACTTACCATGCCGGTTCGGGTTGTTGCCAGTCTGACATCAAGAAATTTGGTATCGTACAGTTCATCCTTCCACTTGAGCGCAATCAGATGATTTTCGTGATGTCCTGTCGCGCCGAGTGATTTTCCGTAGGCAATATCGTTATATTCCATAATCAGTCCGTCAACGGGATATCCATAGAGCTTCGGTTCAAATCTTTCAACTGCGGCTTT